>CAJQPD010000057.1 GCA_905480085.1 uncultured Acidimicrobiia bacterium | reverse complement strand
CTGGACTCGACACGCCTCCCACGCCACATCGGGGTGATCCTGGATGGCCACCGCCGTTATGCCCGAACCCAGCGCCTGCCCGACTACACCGCCAGCTACCGCGAAGGTATGGCGAAGTTCGAACAGTTCATCGAGTGGTCCCAAAAAATCGGTATCGAAACCATCACCGGGTGGGTGTTGTCGCCTCAGAACATGACCCGACCGGAATCGGAACTCCTCCCCTATTTCGAAGTACTCAAAGACCTGTTCTCCCGACTCCCCCTACTGGCGGCTCAATACGACATGTCGCTACGGGTCATTGGCTCACTCGATCTGCTTCCCGACGACCTGGTCCGGGCAGCCAAGGAGATGGAAGTCGCCCGACCGACCGGGACCCGTCAGCTCAATATCGCCATGGGATATGGTGGTCAGCAGGAGATCGTCGATGCCGCCCGCGAGTTGATGGGCGACCTTCTTCAAGACGGCATCACCCCCGACGAGATCGCCGGGCGGGTTACCCGGGACTCGCTGGCGGCCCACATGTACCTATCAGACCTCCCGGACGCCGAGTTGATCATCCGCACGTCGGGCGAATCACGATTGTCCGGGTTCCTCTTATGGCAATCGGCCTATGCCGAATTCTCCTTTGTGGATGTGCATTGGCCGGCCTTTCGAAGAGTGGACTTCCTTCGATCGTTGCGTGATTTCGCCCAGCGAGAACGACGTTTTGGGCAGTAGCGAGTGGCAGACAGAGACTCCCCGGATCGGGCTCCGCACGTTTGACGAACGCGACCTCGATCTATTCTTGAAGTACCGCAACGACCCTGAAATAGCCCGTCTACAGGGTTGGGAATTGCCATACACCGAAACGGAGGCCCACGAATTCTTCGAGGATTTATCCCAGATTCCGCCAGGAACTCCCGGCGAATGGCATCAATTTGCCGTCGTCGACAAGACGACGGGAGTCACGGTCGGCGACGTCGGGCTGCACGTGCGGGCGGCTGATCCCTCGACCGCCGACGTCGGCTACACCATCGCCCGCAGCTATCAACGAAGAGGCTACGCAACCGAGGCGGTCGGTGCCATTATCGAGTTCGCGTTTGATGTGGTGGGCGTCAGAACCGTTTTTGCCAACGCTCTCGCCGAAAACGAAGCGTCGCGAGCCGTCGCCGAACGGGTCGGCATGGCCTTTGACAAACAATGGTTGACCAATGATGGCGAAGAGCTGGTCAGGTACTCGATCGTCAACTAGTGATTGTGATCGTCGCCAGAACCGGTGCGATCTTCATGGGTGTGGCCCTGACCGTGGGAATGGCCATCCGAACCGGCGGCCGGGAGACCCACTCAGCAACCAGGCTCGCCATGGTTTCCGCAACAGCTCGAACCGTTCTTGAGCTTTATCGCGGTGTTCTTGATCGTGAGTCTGAGCCGCTCTGCGCGCGGCAAGTCGGAATTCTTCCAGTTCCCCAACACGTGCTTAAGCCCAGGTCGCGACATGTCGAACAGCCTAGACGCCTGTGAGAGAATAGAGGCATGCTTGCATTGCTCGCCGACGGCGAGACCGTCACGATTCGCCCGATATCAAAAGCGGACCGCTCCCAACTGGTGACCGGATTGAGTGCAACCAGCGAGCAAAGCAGGTTCCTCCGCTTCATGCGAATGGTGGACCGGCTCACGGAAGCCGAACTCGATTACCTCGTCAACGTAGACGGAGTGGACCACGTCGCCCTCGTGGCCGTGGCTGATGGAGGCCAGGGAATCGGCGTGGCCCGATACATTCGAGACACCGAGGACCCGGGCGTTGCCGAAGCAGCGGTCATGGTCCTGGACGCTCACCACGGTCGAGGCGTCGGAACCGCGCTGGTCAAAGCCCTCGCCGACGTTGCTCTGACCAATGGTATCAATCGATTCACCGCCTATGTCCTACCGGAGAATCGGGCCGCGATCGACGGACTCACCAGGGCCGGGGCGGTCATCGAACAGGAAGACGGCCTCTTGCGAATGACCGTCAACTTGCCCCTCGAAGAAGACCTGTTTTCTCAGAGTGCCTTACGGATGGCGCTGCGCGGCGCGGCAGTCGGGGACCTGACGTTGGACGATCAGCTCTGACAGAGCGCCTCGACATCGTCCGGGTCGACGGCCAGCGCACCGGTTAGGTTGACGGCCCCGATGGGGGTCATGGCAATATCGTCTTCGATTCGGATCCCGATGCCACGGAACTCCGCGGGGATCTCATGGGTAATCGACCGAGCGTCCTTGTTCTCCTCGGCCTCCACTTTGAGGGCCGCATCCCGGCCCATCCGGTATCGACGTTCATAGCGGGCATCAAGGTCATACTCGACGAGAGCGAAATCAACCGTCTGGCGGTCAGGGTCGATGTAGATGCCGGGTTCAACGGTGAATGACATCCCGACTTCAAGGACCCGTGAGTCGTCTCCGACCTGAACCGACCCGGCATCGTGCACGTCCATCCCAAGCCAGTGCCCGGTGCCGTGCATGAAGTACTCGCGATAATGATGCATGCTCAACGAATCTTCGATGCCGTTCGGCAACAGTCCAAGGTCGATCAATCCTTCGGTAAGGACCCGCTTGGCCGTTTCGTGCATGTCGCGATGGGTCGCGCCAACCGCCGCCCGGGCGATCGACGCCCGTTGAGCCGCCAGAACCACCTCGTAAACAGCCCGTTGGGCGGCCTTGAAGGTACCGTTGGCCGGGAAGGTACGGGTGATATCCGACGAGAAGTAGCCGTACTCGGCTGCGGCGTCGATGAGTACCAGGTCACCGTCTTGGATCTGGCGGCTGTTCTCCGTGTAGTGCAAAATGGTGGCGTTCGGGCCTGACGCAACGATCGATGGGTAACCGTTTCGTGGCGACCCTTCCTGTCTGAAGACGGACTCCATTGCCGACTGGACCTGATATTCATGCGCGCCCGGTGCGGTGAAGCGCATGGCGGTTTCGTGTCCAAGAACCGAGACGTCGCAAGCCCTCCGGAGATGTTCAAGCTCGGCGTCCGTCTTTCTCAATCGGAGCTCGGCCAGTGCGGACGAAGGATCGACGATCCGGGTAGGGATGGTCCTGCCATACCGCGTGGCAAGCGGCTCCAATCCCTGGATCATCCCCAAAACGGCGGAGTCGAGCGGGCCTCCAATCCGATAG
>CAJQPD010000056.1 GCA_905480085.1 uncultured Acidimicrobiia bacterium | reverse complement strand
GCCGACGAAGCGGCGATGAAATACTTCCTGTTGGGATCGTTCGCGTCGGCGGTCTTCATCTATGGCGTAGCTCTGCTGTACGCCGGGTCCGGTTCGGTCAGCATTGACGCATTGCGGTCATTCAGCGGTCGGGTGATCGTGAGCCCAGGCGTGCTCTATGTGTCGATGGCGATGCTGGTAGTCGGGGTTCTCTTCAAGGTAACTGCCGCCCCATTTCACGCTTGGGCGCCTGACGTGTATCAAGGATCCGCCGCCGGCGTGGTCGGGTTCATGGCGGCGGCCGCCAAAGTTGGCGGATTCGTCGCACTGGTGCGGATCGTCGGTATCACCTATGTTCGATTCGCCGACGACTGGCGACCCGCGCTGGCAGCCATTGCGGCGCTGTCGATCGTTCTCGGAACCCTGTTGGCCCTGAGCCAGACCGATTTTCGGAGAATGCTGGCCTACTCCGGAATCGCTCATGCCGGTTTCATCCTCGTAGGTGTCGCCGCCGGCCGGTCGGCGAACGAAGCAATCTTGTTCTACCTGGCCGTCTACACCGTTCAACTGGTGACAGCATTCGGGATCGCTGCCATCGTGTCGGGTCCAACCTCGTCCGGTTCGCCGTTTTCCGCGTACAAAGGCCTGGCGAGTCGTTCGCCGTTTTTGGCGGTGGGGTTGGCGACGACCATGTTGGGCATGTCCGGTATGCCGATAACGTCTGGATTCATTGGCAAACTTGGTGTGTTCCGGGCGGCGTGGGAACGAGGTCTCGAGTGGTTGGTGGTGGTTGCGCTGGTCGCCTCGGTGGCAGCCTTCTTTTTCTATCTCCGGGTCATCGTTGACATGTATATGCGCGATCCCGATGAGGAGACCGCGGACGTAGCTGCTGAGCCTCAGGTGGCGGGCCGGGTTGCGATTGCGGTGGCCGTGGTGGTGACCGTCCTGTTCGGCCTTTATCCCTCACCACTGCTAGACCTAATCAGGAATGTGGTTTTCTAAAGTCCTGATTCTGACAATTGCCATGGTGGGTCCGGTAATACCGCTTGCGGGTATCGGCACTGCAGCCGACTTCGTCGTCGTTGGCACCGACGAAACCGTTCCTGATGATCTGTACGCAGCCGGGAACGTTGTCGATGTGCGCGGGGTCGTCGAAGGCGACGTCACAGCTGCCGCCTCGCAGCGGGTGGTTGTTTCGGGGACAATCGAAGGCGACCTGATCGCCATCGCCCCGTTTGTCGAAGTGTCTGGCGAGGTGATGGGGTCGGTCAGAGTGATCGCCGATCGAGTATCCATTGTTGGGACGGTTGGTGAGGACGTGGTGGTAGCCGGTCGCCGGGCGACCGTCCAGGGGGTTATCGGCGGTGACCTGCTGACCGTCGGCCAGCAAGCTCGAATTCTCGGGTCGGTCGAGAGGAATGTGAAGGCCACGGCCATCGGAGCCATCACTATCGAGGGGGCTATCGGGGGAGATCTCGAAGTCAACGTCGATCGACTGGAAGTTTCGCCGACCGCCACCGTGGCCGGCGATGTCCGGTACCGGGGAGACGCGGAGATCAGCCCGACCGCCGATCTGGCCAGCGCCCCCATCCAGCTCGGGAAGACTCCGGTTCCGTTGCGCGTCAGAGCGTTGCTTCTGGCGGGCGAGATCGTCGCCGGCCTCCTCGTCTTGCTCGGTGGATTGTCCATGTTCTGGCTGGCTCCCCGCCTGACGGAGGCAGCCGCCGGGCGGAGCCGTGCGTGGTTAAGGGGCGCATCGGCCGGAGTGGCGGTCCTCATTCTTCCGGTGGTGTTTGTTGGAGCGGTCGTCGCCGGCATGGGAGCTGCATCGCCGGACCTATACGGGGTGGCTCTTTTGGCGACCAGCCCGATTGCCATTCTCTATCTCGCCATGCTCTCGTTCATGGTCGTGCTCGGGTGGGTACCGCTGGCTACCGGGCTGGGCCAGATCGTCACCAGAGCCCGAATCTCGACGGTTGGAAGCTTCATGATCGGCGTCCTGATTCTGGTCGGGATCTCCTTCGTTCCCGTGGTGGGTTGGCGCGTGTTAATGGTGCTTTGGGTAGTCGGCGTAGGCGGTTGGGTACTCGGAGCCCGTTCCCTCCGTCACGAGTCGATTGCTTGACCGACCGGTTACGCTGTGCGAAGACGCCCGATGGACCCGGTCATGACGATTGAAAACCACGAAGACCACGATGCTGGAACAGCACCAGACCCGGAGGGTCCTGGTGTCATTGATACGTTCGGTCGCCCACTCAAAGACCTGCGGATTTCCGTAACCGACCGCTGCAACTTCCGTTGCCGGTATTGCATGCCGAAAGAGATCTTCAATCGCGACTATGAGTTCCTTGACAGGGGACTGTTGTTGTCATTCGAGGAGATTCATCGGGTCGTTGGTGTCTTTGCCGGCTTCGGTGTGAACAAGATTCGCATCACCGGAGGGGAGCCACTGCTCCGGCGTAACGTCGAAGATCTGATTTCGATGGTCAAGTCTGTCGAAGGAATCAACGACGTTACCTTGACTACCAACGCCTCTCTGCTGCAGCGTAAAGCGCAGTCGCTGGCGAACGCAGGCCTGGATCGAATCACCGTGAGCCTCGACTCTTTGGACAATGACGTGTTCATGGCCATGAACGACGTCGGGTTTTCGGTCGATGACGTTCTTGCCGGGATAGACGCCGCCGGCAACGCCGGACTGGCTCCGATCAAAATCAATATGGTCGTCCAGAAAGGTGTGAACGATCACACGGTGGTTGACATGGCCCGACACTTCAAGGGCACTGGCCACATCGTCCGATATATCGAGTACATGGATGTCGGTACGACCAACCATTGGTGCATGGATGACGTCGTTCCAGGGAAAGACATCGTGGCCATGATTTCCGAGGCTTTCCCGCTGGAACCGGCTGACCCCAACTACACGGGGGAGGTTGCGTCGCGCTGGAAGTACGCTGACGGGTCGGGCGAGATCGGCGTGATCACATCGGTTACCCAACCGTTCTGTGCCACCTGTACGCGGGCCCGGATCTCGGCAGAAGGTTCGATGTACACCTGCCTGTTCGCTTCAGAAGGTACCGATCTTCGTTCGATGTTGCGGGCGGGTGCCACAGACCAGGATTTGATCGACGTTATCCGCTCAGTCTGGATTCGGCGTGACGACCGTTACTCGCAGCTCAGATCTTCTCGAACCGCCGGTTTGCGGAAAGTAGAAATGAGCTACATCGGCGGTTAATAACCTGGCGGGGCCGCAAGGTCCCCCCAAGAGTCGGTAAGGTCCCTGCGGTGAAAGCGCTCGTCTCCGGCCAACGCCCCATTGCTGATCTGGCCGATGATTTCCGTAGAGGGGCCATCTCTCAAACCCTCCTCGGTGGAGTCGTGGCCGGGGTGGTGGCGACCTCATTGGCTGTCTCGCTGGCCGGTTTGGTCTTCAGCGGGCCGCTCGCATCAGGATTCGGACCGGCGGTGGCTGCCTCCCTCCTCGGAGGGGGTTTGCTGGCGATCGTTTCGGC
>CAJQPD010000055.1 GCA_905480085.1 uncultured Acidimicrobiia bacterium | reverse complement strand
TTGCTTGGTGCAGTGTTTGTTTTCCGGGCCCGTAGCGGCGAACCCTGTTCGGTTGGTTAGAGCAGGGGACTCATAATCCCTTGGTCGCAGGTTCGACGGCGTCTCGTTGAGCGAGCGGAATTCCCGGGTTTGTGTTGGTGGAGCGATGTCTCGACGAGATGCCGCACTGCCGGGTCCCCGTTCCTCCCTGGGTGGCCGATCGCCTATCATCTCGTTGCTTGGTGCAGTGTTTGTTTTCCGGGCCCGTAGCGGCGAACCCTGTTCGGTTGGTTAGAGCAGGGGACTCATAATCCCTTGGTCGCTGATTCGACGGCGTCTCGTTGAGCGAGCGGGATTCCCGGTGCTGTTCTGGTGGAGCGATGTCTCGACGAGATGCCGCACTGCCGGGTCCCCGTTCCTACCCGGGTGGTCGATCGCCTATCATCTCGTTGCTCGGTGAGTGTTGTTTTTCCGGGCCCGTAGCTCAGTTGGTTAGAGCAGGGGACTCATAATCCCTTGGTCGCAGGTTCGAGTCCTGCCGGGCCCACGTTTATCCCTGCGGGCAGGGGAGCTGTCACATTGCCCTTGGTCGCAGGTTCGAGTCCTGCCGGGCCCACCTTTATTCCTGCGGGCAGGGGAGCTGTCACATTGCCCTTGGTCGCAGGTTCGACGGCGTCTCGTTGAGCGAGCGGAAGTCCCGGGTTGGTTTCAGTGCCCCGATGCCAGAAGCGGGAAGATGCGATGTGTGCCGATGAGTCCTCGTAGCTCGACCACCCGTTCCAAGCCAATCTCGTAGCCGAACCCATCGAGGAGTTCCCTGGTGGTGGACGAGATCAGAGTCTCGCCGCCTTGGGCTGCTGACGTGATTCTTGCAGCTTTGGCAACGGCGACGCCTATGTAGTCATCGCCGACTACCACAGCCTCACCCGTGTGGAGGCCGATGCGCACCTGAAGGTCTTCTTCCAGCGCCTGGACCCGCAGGGCGGCATTTGACGCGCCGGATGCTTCTGCAAATGCCGCCATCAAGCCGTCGCCAAGAGTCTTCACAACCTTTCCACCACAGTCGTCAACGATTCGAGCTACGGCCTCGAAGTGCGACTGGATGTCACGTGACCACTGATTGTCGCCCCGAAGTTGGGACAAGACGGTGGAGTCCTCGATATCGGTGAACATCAACGTCACTACTCCGCTAGACCCAGCGACATCAGCAATTTCAATCGCGCCGTCGCGACCCAGCGAACTGACCAGCGCCGACAGCCCTTCGGCCAGATCAACCCCGAAAACCTCCGCCTGGGGCACACCGACCGAAGCGTGCACCTGGACGGCCCGCCAGACGCCGGAATCCAAAACAAAAGCCGCTGTCCACCGGAACGCAGCCGTTTCGTCAGACCCGGTAGTAAGCGTTACAGCGGCGGCTGCCCAACCGAAATCCCCAGCCTCAAAGGCTTCGAGACGATCAATTTCGACCCGTTGAATCCCCATGAGCTCTCCTCGCTCAGCAAATAGCGAAGCACCCGCAGGACCTCCCGAGAACCATTGATCATCAGCGCTCAGAATCACTCGCACACTTGGGTCCGCGCTTACGATGTTGGCGAGGGCAGTTTCGGAATGTTCTGCGAAGAACCTGAATAGGCGCCTCACAACCGCCTCCAACTCCGGTGATCGTTCGATATGCACGGAACGCAGTATTGCTTTGATCGGTGAATGTTCATAACCGCATGTCGCCTATATCCTGCGGCATGGCCCAGTTCCACTCGGCTATACGAGTCGGCCGGGTCCGGTTGGCAGCCGGGCTACTGTGGGATCTCGCCCAATAGGACGGTCGTATGCTTGAACTAGACGAGCTCCACCTGGTTGTCGTGACCGACAATGAGACAGACGCGTTGTCGAGTATCGACAACGGCGTGCAGGCGAACGAGCGGGTGGCACTGCTTGACCGCCTAGAACCATCCTTCGTGATTGACGGGAAGGACCACATCTCGGTTCTGGATCACATGTGTTGTGCATCCCACGGGTTCTCCGTTCTTGCAACCGGAGTCAAGGACAGCACGTCACGAACGGTCCTCTTCGATGTTGGACCGTACGGCGATATCTGGTTGGCGAACGCGGTTCGACTCGACATAGATCTCTCCGCGATCGAGACTGTCTTCCTGTCACACTGGCACTGGGATCACAGTGGTGGCCTCGTGGCTGTCCTTTCTGCGATCGCTAGCGCTCGCTCCGATGTGGGTCTTCCCGCTCCGGTTCTTGAGGTTCATCCCAACCGACCGGATCACCGCGGTACTCGACTCTCCGATGGACGGGTAGCGCTGTTGCCTGAGGATCCGACATTTGATCAACTTGCCGCAGCTGGAGCGACGGTCTTGCTGAGTGATGCAGGTCACGACATCGCAGGTGGGTTTTTCCATGGCAGTGGCGAGATTCCCCGGCTGACGTCGTTCGAGACCGGGCTCAGCGGTCACGAAACGCGACGTAACGGTACCTTCGAGTCAGACCCGCTGATCCTCGACGAGCGGTACTTTGCGGCGAATGTAAGGGGCCGTGGCACGACCATTCTGTCCGCCTGTTCACACGCCGGGATCGTCAACGTTGCCACCGCCGCAAGTCAACTGCACGACTCTCCGCTGGATCTGGTGCTCGGTGGGTATCACCTGGCCGGAAAGGTCATGGAGGAGCGGATATCGGACACCGTAGCGGCCCTCAAGGCACTCGATCCCCGCCTGGTCGCTCCCGGCCACTGCACCGGATGGCGAGCCAAAGCCGCTCTCGCTGGCGCTTTCTCATCGTCAGGACGATACGCTCCCAGTGTTGTTGGTACCCAATATCACCTTCGGGCCTAGCCGGGTTTCCGGGTGTCGCCCGGGTCAGATGTCGAAGCCGACGGCGGCGACCGGAGTAGTGACCGACATTTCCGGTGGTGCCGCCATGAGTGGTCCGAACGCCGCCATAGCGGCCTTCATCGCATCGCTTTGGCCGTGCCGCTGCATCGAGCCCTGATCGGTCATGAGGGCGAAGAACCAGAAGCGGTTGTCGTCGCCACGGTGGTATGAGTAGATCTCCACGCCAGGTTCCTGCCGGGCGGCTTCGGTCATTTGCGACAGTACGGCCGCCATCTCGTCGGCCTTGCCCTCTTGACAGGTAATGGTGCCCATCATCGAAACTTTGCTCATCTGCTTCTCCTCTACGGGTATAACGCGTCGACTGTCGACATCAGTATCACGAACGGTCGGCCGGATTCCGGACATCACCGTAACGATTTTCTTGGCGGCCAATGAAAGATCGTTGAAGGCGTCCTCAGATCCGCATCCCATTCGTAGGTAAGGTGAGAGCGGGACTCGCCCGCCTGAATTGAGGAGCAATCATGAGCCAGTACCTGTTGTCGACCTACACGTCGACCGAGGGTGCTCCCGCAGCACCGGGTTCGCCCGAGGAAATGCGGGCCTTCATGGGCAGGGTTATAGCCCTGGAAGCCGACATGACTTCGACCGGAACGTTCCTGTTCGGTGGTGCCCTTCATGGCCCAGACGCTTCGACGGTCGTGCGGGCTATCGACGCCGACATGATCATGACCGATGGACCGTTCGTCGAGGCCAAAGAACATATCGCGGGGTTCTATGTCATTGAAGCAGAGGATCTTGACGAAGCCCTTTCCTGGGCTCGAAGGGTGGTCGATGCCATCGGACGTCCGATCGAAGTGCGACCGTTTCAAGCCACCGGCCGGGCAGCCGATCATATGCCTGAGATGCCAGGCGCCTAGCGGATGGACCGGGTTGCCGAGCGAGGGGAGGCGCCCCCGGTCGAGCAGGTTTTCCGGGACCTGTACG
>CAJQPD010000054.1 GCA_905480085.1 uncultured Acidimicrobiia bacterium | reverse complement strand
CCTTGGCTACCGCCGCAGAAGCCTCGGGTCGCACCCCGTCGGCGATTCCAACCACGGCCACGAGTATGAAGTCTTCTTCGGAGTCTTGCGACGGGATTTCGTCCACGACGCGATAGCCAAACGCCAAGGTCCGAAGGCCCTGCGCGGCCATCGACTCGGCGACATCCAGGGCGCTTGCTCGACGACCGTCATCCAGGTCCCGGACGCCATCAACCGATTCGTATCGCGTCGACCGTTCGATCACTTTCTCAGGGGCCCCCTTGAATGCCATGAGATATCCATCGTCCGTACGGTGAATCGTTGTCATTCGTTTGCGGGCCGAGTCGAATGGGATCTCGTCAACGCGGCCATATCGAGCCCGCAATCGACCAACGTCGGTGAGGACCGGGTCAATGGCCTCGATGATGGCCACCTCGGTGGGATCTCCGACGAAACCACCGTCGCCGGGTCGGGCGTCGTTGCAGAGGCCGGCGATCTGGCCGAATCGCTGAATCCGCGAGTCGCCCCCTGGCAGAGAACCGATCTCGGTATCGAGGTCGGCGAACGAGAGTCGTTTCACCCGCATTCGGTTCTCGGTGAGCGTTCCTGTCTTATCCGTCAAGATAACCGTGGTTGCACCGAGCGACTCGACCGCCTTGAGCCGTCGCACGATCGCGTTACGAGCCGCCATGGCTTGGACACCGCGGGCCAGAATCACCGTCACCACGGCGGTCAGGCCCTCGGGGATGGCGGCGACCGCCAGAGCCACCGCTGAGAGGAACATGGACTCGGCCGGGTAGCCCCGAAGCATTCCGAGCCCGAAAACCCCAACCGCGATGAGAATCGTCAGGAATCCGATCTTTCGACCCGTCGCGTCAAGTTCAATCGCCAACGGGGTGGGAGGCTCATCGGCCTGGAGCATGTCGGCAATCTTCCCGAGTTCGGTGGCCCGACCGACCGCCGTGACAACCGCGGTGGCCCGACCAACTGCCACCGTCGTAGCTCCATAGAGCATCGACGTTCGGTCAGCCAGTGGGCTGGCCTCGGGTACCGGGTCTTCCTGTTTTGCTACCGCCTGTGACTCCCCGGTCAGGGCCGATTCGTCCACCCGCAGTCGGCTGGCACTGACTACCCGACAATCGGCCGGAATAGCCGCCCCGGTCTCCACCTCGACAATGTCGCCAACCACGACATCCTTGGCCAAGACAACCCGTGGGCTTCCATCTCGAACCACGATTGCTTCAGGAGCGGCCATCGAGGCCAGCGCATCGAGTGCCGACTCCGCCCGCAACTCCTGCACGAACCCGATCGTGGCGTTCAGGACCACGATCGCCATGATCACGCTGGCATCAATCCACTCGTCAACCACGAATCCCGAGATGGCCGCCGCCACCAAAAGAACCCAAACGAGGACGTCTCGAAACTGATCGACGAGTATCGGAATCGCACCGCGGCCGGTGTGAGCCTCAATAACATTCGAACCGTGGCGAGCCCGCGAATCGACAACCTGCTGGGCGGTCAGGCCTGACTCGATTTCGGTATCCAGTTCGCTGAGGACGGCGTGCACGCTCATGGTGTGCCAGGGACTGACCATCGTGGCCCTCATTCTTGCGGGTCTCGGATCCTAATCCGCCAACTTGCGAGGTCCTATCGCACTTCCATCCGCCCACATCCCCCTTGACAGTCGGCACTTGACACGGTGACGCCAAAGTGACATCATTGTGACATCAAAATGACACCCTGCGAGGTTGAAGAATGAAAACGTTCAGAACGGTTTGGTCCGGCCAGGTGGTCTCACAGGTCGGATCTTCGATGACCGGCTTCGCACTGTCGATCTTTGTGTACCAGATATCCGGGTTCGTTACCCAGCTTGCCATGGTTCTTTTGGCCGCCAGCGTGCCCGCGGTGGTTCTGGCTCCCGTCGCCGGAGTTTGGGTCGACCGGATCGACCGCCGTCTCATCATGATGGTTTCCGATGGAATCGCCGGACTCGGATCAGTGGCCCTACTGCTTGTTGCATGGCAGTCCGAGCTGACGTTCTGGCCGATGCTCATTGTTGCTGCCTTCGGATCGGCAGCGGGGGCATTTCAAGAGCCGGCCTATCGAGCCTCGATCGTGACGCTCGTTCCCAAGGAGAAACTCGGCAGGGCAAACGGCATGATCGAAATGGGCCCGGCGCTCGGAACACTCCTCGCCCCGGCGGTGGCCGGAGTCATCCTCCTGACCTTCGGAATCGAAGCCGTCCTCGCCATCGACGTCATCACATTCCTCGTGGCCGTCAGCATGCTCGCGGTGGTTCGATTCCCACAGCTCGCTTCCATGGCCGACGCCCGCCAGGAAAAGATGCGATCCCAAATTGCCGATGGCTTCAACTACCTACGCCAACGGGGCGGGCTGCTCGGCCTACTTTCGATTGCGGCGGTTCTGAACTTCTTTCTGGTGTTCGCCAACGTGTTGTGGCTACCAATCTTTCTCGGCTTCGGCAACGAGGCCCAGGTTGGCTACGCCATGACAAGCGTGGGCGTTGCCATGGTCGCCGGATCGGTGGTCATGAGCGCCTGGGGTGGACCCCGCCGTCTCATTCGCACGTTCCTTGGGTTGATCGCTGCCACTGGCCTCATGCTGAGCGCAACGGGCGCCCGGCCCTCGTTCTGGGTAGTCGTTGGCGCCATGTTCGCCATGATGTTCACTGTTCCCATCATCAACGGTATCTCCCAGACACTCTGGCAAAGGAAAGTTGACGCCGGGATTCAAGGTCGGGTGTTCTCGACCAGGAGAATGATGGCTTCCATCGCCTCCCCGATCGCCTTTCTCCTGGCGGGACCGCTCGCCGACGGGGTGTTCGAACCACTTCTCGTCGAAGGAGGCGGCTTGGCCGACAGCGTTGGTCAGATCATCGGGGTAGGTGTTGGCCGAGGGAGCGCCTTTTTGATCATCCTCGCCGGGTTTGGGGTGACCCTGACCGCCGCGGCGGCCTGGTTGATACCCGCCATCAGAAACATCGAGACAGACATCCCCGACGCGTTGGTGCCCGCAGTTTCGGCGACCGACTAGCCACTGAGGTCCGGCTGGAGCTTCGGTTCATCCCAACCACATGCCAGGATGATCTGATGGGGTTGGAAGATTTGGTAGCTGGTTGGGCTGACGACCCCGACCTCGACGGTGAACTGGCCCACCTGGAACGGGTTCGCTCGCACGAAGCGATCTTCGGCGATCTAGACCCGCCTCTCTCCGATGAACTCCACCGCCGTCTCTCCGAGATCGGCATTGAACGGCTGTACCGACATCAGACAAAGGCGATCGGCGATATCCGTCGTGGGCAGAACACGGTAGTCGTTGCCGGGACCTCATCTGGCAAGACGCTTTGTTACACCATTCCCATCGCTGAACGCATCCTCGCCCAACCGAGATCCACGGCGCTCTTGCTGTATCCGACCAAGGCGCTCGCCCAGGACCAGCTGCGATCTTTCGGCAAGCTCGGGATCGACTCCCTCGTCGCCGCCACCTACGACGGAGACACGGAGATCGACCAGCGCCAATGGGTCCGCAAGAACGCCAACGTCATCCTCACCAACCCGGACATGCTGCACCTCGGCATCCTGCCCAATCATGCCAAGTGGGCAGACTTCTTCGTGCGCCTCAAGTACGTCGTCGTCGACGAGATGCACATGTTTCGCGGGATCTTCGGATCCCACGTTGCTCTGATCCTGCGGCGCCTTCGCCGATTGGCAGCCCACTACGGAGCCAACCCGGTCTTCATCTTCACCTCGGCCACGATCGGAAACCCGGCCGATCTGGCGACGAAACTTTCGGGCCTGGAAGTCGGCTTGCGCGATCAGGACGATTCCCCGTCGGGCGAGAAGCTGATCGCCCTGTGGAATCCGCCCATCGAAGACGAGGAGCAGGGCCGCAGGCGATCGGCCATGGCAGAGACGTCGGACCTTTTCGTCGATCTGGTTCGTCACGACCACCACACCATCGTGTTCTCTCGATCCCGGAAAGCAACCGAACTCATCTACGTCTGGAGTCGCGACCGACTCGATCCGGCTCGTAAAGATCGCATCGCCCCCTACCGGGCTGGGTACACCGCCGAATCCCGCCGCGACACGGAGGCAGCATTGTTCTCTGGCGACCTGCTCGGCATCACAGCAACAAACGCCCTGGAGCTAGGCATCGACGTCGGGTCGCTCGACGCCGCCATTATCAACACGTTCCCCGGGACTATTTCGTCGTTTCGCCAACAGGCAGGACGGGCCGGCCGGACCCAACGGGCATCGGTCGCCGTGCTGGTCGGTGGTGAGGACGCCCTCGATCAGTACTTCATGAACCATCCCCGGGAGTTGTTCGATCGGACGCCGGAATCGGTGGTCATCAATCCTTCGAACCCTCTTGTGTTGCAGGCGCATGTTGCTTGCGCCGCCCACGAACTTCCGCTGGAACCGTCCGACGCGGAGTTCCTCGGTGACGACACCGAGGAAGCCGCTACCGCCTTGGTGGCAGAAGGACACCTCGAACTGCGCCGGGGCCGCCTCATGTGGGCTCACCAGCAGCCGCCCGCACCGCGCATTTCGATACGATCGTCTGGAGGTCCGACCTACACGATCACGTCCGACGAAGGATTGCTGGGGACGATGGAGGAGACCAGGGCATTTACCGACGCTCACCCGGACGCCGTCTACCTACACCAGGGCGAAACGTTCGTGGTGGAGGACCTTGACCTTCGCCGCCATGAGATCCGGG
>CAJQPD010000053.1 GCA_905480085.1 uncultured Acidimicrobiia bacterium | reverse complement strand
CATAGGTTCGCCTCCTCCGATAGTTGAACACCGGCCCCTTCAGTCGGTCCGCGTCAAGTTAGCAAAGGAACCTCACCCTTGGCACCCGTTCGGACCAGCGATCTCACCAAAAGTGAGGCGGCCGATTTGGGACCCAGGTATGGCGCCGAGGCCCTCACCAATGGGTAGCGGATAGAGGAGCGAAGCGTGTCTGGATTAGTTTGGTCGCCACCCGATCTGAGGAGGACCAATGGAGCTAGCACTACAAACATCCGGAAACTATGAGACCGTGCTCCTGGCCGCCCGATGGTCCGAATCGAACGGACTCGGAGCCATCGCGCTACCCGACCACTATTTGATGTCGGCCGTCGAAGACGCCCGTCCGGCTTATGACGCGCTGATCCAATTCGCCGGCCTCGCCCGAGAAACCGAGACGATCGAGCTCGTCGTGTTGGTCTCCCCCATCACGTTCCGGCATCCATCCGTCTATGCGAAGACCGCCGTCACACTCGCCGACATGTCCGGCGGCCGATTCAAGCTGGGCCTGGGAACCGGGTGGATGGACGCCGAGCACGAAGTATTCGGAATCCCCTACCCCGAACGGGCCGAGCGGTTCCGACACCTCGAGGAAGCCCTCGCCTACTGTCGAGCAGCCTTCGACCCGACCAACCCCGGCTACGAAGGGGAGCTCTACCAGTTGTCTCCCTTCGATCTACAGCCGGTAGCCCCGATTCCGCTGCTTATTGGCGGGGTGGGACCGCACAAGACACCTCGCCTGGCGGGTCTCTACTGCGATGAGTTCAACGTCTACTCAGGTCCGATCGACGACATGCGAATCAAAATTGAACGGGCTCGAGAAGCCGCCGCATCAGCCGGCCGTTCCGGCGACGACCTGTTCATCAGCACCGCCTGCCCGCCGATCGTTGGTCTCACCGGATCGGAGTACCGGGTCGCGCTGGAAGACGCCGTACCGATCATGGGGAAGGACACCGCCGACGACCTCCACGACCTGTTGGAACGAAGGAACTTTCCGCACGGAACCCCCGATCAGGTGGCCGACATTCTCGGTCAGATGGAAGAGATCGGAGTCAAGCGCTGGTACGTGCAGGCCCGCCTTGCTGAAGTCACCGAAGCATCGCTGGAAGCCTTGTTCGCCTGCCTGCGCTAACTCGAAGCCGGCCCGGCCGGTTTGGACCACGGATTTATCTCAAGGACTCCCGCCAGTACCGCACCAACAAACGCTGACAACGGGATCCATAAACGTGTGGCACCTGACGCGTTCGACAAACCGAGCGTCACGGTTGCTGCCAGTGTCATGGCGAAGATCGCGATCCCAAAGCCGAGGGCAACCGGATGTCGGCTCACCCCCCGGGCGCTGCGATGCTCAAACCTGCGGAACAACAAGACGAGCGGCAGGGTGATGACGATGAGGATGGCAATCCAGATCGGCCGGGTAGCCCACCATTCAGCGCTGAGCGGAACCGCTTGCAGCAAACCCTGGGCGAAAGACAGAGAGACCAAAACGAGCAGCACCATGGCGGTCATGTGCCACAAGTACACACTCATGGTGAAGCCGTTGGCGAGGATGACGACCGACCATGGCGTTTCCCTCTTCAACCACCTCTCGAGGGTCGGTGTCATGCCGGCCAGCCACCCAGCCTGAAACAGCGCGAGCGCCAACAAAGCAACAGTGGGAGGCGAGTTGTTACTCATCTCCCTGGCGCCGTCAACGCCAACCATGGCGACCGAATACGGGCCGATCTGGGTGAGACCAACCAGCAGCACCAGACCCAACCCGGCCAGCATCCATCCGGTTCGCGGCTTGGGCCGCCGATCCCAGCCGTGGCCCAACTGGTGAATGGTCAGCCACACGACCAGGAAGTTGAGGTAACCAACATACGGAACGTCGAACCCAATGCGTAGAACGTCGATGAGAATGGCCAGGGCCACGCCGAAGGCAACGGATTTGAATCCCCACCGCTCCCATGCCGCGTACGTGAACGGGGCTGCCACGACAGCCATGAGATAGACGGCCAGAAACCACATCGGAATGGTGGCGGCAATGGTTCCAACTTTCAGCATGCCCGGATCGATGAATCGGCCAAGAACGAACACGCCAAGGCTCCAGACCGCAATAACAGGAAGGGTCGGCGTGATGAGCCGTTGGGCTCGCGACGCCAGCCAGTCGCGGCGCGGCGTCCCGGCCCGGCGAGCGGCTGCGATCGATCGGGCGTTGGAGAAACCACCTGCCAGAAAGAACAGTGGCATGACCTGCAGAATCCAGGTGACATATTGCAGCACCCGACTCTCGGCAAGCGCATCACCAAATTGAGCTTCACCCAGAGTGTTGATCCAGACGAGGGCCATCAACCAGTGTCCGAACACGACAACCAGCATCGAAGCGGTGCGGATGAAGTCGATGCTGCGCAACCGGTCATCGGGCGTTTGTCGGGCGATCTCACGCGGTCTGGTCAGGACGCTCACGCCAAACATCTCCGACGTGGTTGTTGGCTAGCCCTCATGGTGGGAACCCTTCCTTCACCTACGCTCATAGGCCTACGGGCAGGTTACCGGCCGACCCACCCGCGACCTAGCGAATCGCCTGGGGGATCCCCCTGGAAACCAACCCAGGGTTCCAGCACCCGATTACGGGTGCTCCAGCCCCCAGATCAACCCAGGGTTCAACCCGGGGTTCCAGCGCCCGATATCGGGCGCTCCAGCCCCCAGAATGGCGGGCTTGGCGGGTCAGTGGCGGGCGACGAGGACCCGGAAGTCGCCTAGGCCCCTCGAATGAAGCAACGTTTCGGCTTCGTTCTTACGACTCCGGACCACCAAACGCTCCATCGGGTCGCCGTCCCTGGCGAGAGCCAGTTCCTGGCGACGAAGCTCGGAGAGTTCAGCCCGCAATCCGTACTCGGTCAAAAAGTCTTCTTGCCTCTGGAGGGTTGCTTCCCAACCAAGCTCGCCACAAATCGCCAGCAAGGACGAGAAGTTCACATCGGCGGTGATATCGGTTTCACCGGGGAACGCCAGCGGATCAGGACCGCGATGATGCGATCGATAGGTCCGCAGGGTCCCGAAGCTGCGTCTTGGCACGAGCGCTTCTGCCGTGTCGCCGTAGTCGATAATGCAAACTGTCCCTGTTTCGATGCGGCCAAGCAGGTCCCGGAACCAGGCGTCCCCAAGGACATGTGCTTCGACCAGTCCTCCGACCGGCACATCGCCCCCGTACCGTTCCACCCAATCAGCCACCTCGTCACGGAGCGGGGCGGCAACCAGGCACAGGTCCCCGTCATCCACGCCAATCCATCGCTCCTCCCATCCCGAATCCGTACGAACCGCGATGGCGACCGGGAAGTTGTCTAGAAGTTCGTTGGCGATGACGACGACGGGTCCGTCGAATGGCACGTCATCGAGCGAAGCGACAACCCGCTCGGCGCCGACCACGTAGCTGGTGGCAATCTGAGCAGCCATGGAAACCTCAACCGCCCAGGCCTCGGCATCGACGACTTCCAGCAAAGCCTTCAGCAGGGAGCCGGATCCTGCCCCAACTTCAACCACCCGGGGCATGGCACCCAGGCGCCCTGCTTCAGCGGTCACAAAGGCCGCCAACGTCGCCCCAAAAAGGGGCGAGACTTCCGGACTGGTCAGGAAGTCGCCCGCCTTGACGGAGCGCAGAGCATCACCGACGAAAAACCCGCCCGCTCCATACAGAGCACGCTCCTGAAACTCTTCGAATGGAATCGGCCCATTCTCCACAATGAGGTCTACCAATTGGTCTCTCATGGTCACCCCTTTCTCCGATACATGCCCGCGCCTTCGAGCCAGGACCATGAGTCTACGATCCCCCCTCCGGCTCAACCCGCCGCCGACCCAGCCTGATTGTCAGCCAACTGGCAGATATCCAGATCAGAGCCGGTCGGAAAGGCCGATCATTGCGGCGCGAGAATCAACGCGGCTAGTGGCGGCAAGGTCAACGTCAATGTCCCCTCCGTCGCCACAAGGGGGCCAGATTGCATGACGCCCGAACCGCCGTACTTGCCGTTGTCTGTGGTGATCAATTCCTGCCAGGGCCCATCCGTCGGAACCGGCAACCGGTATCCGCGCTGAACTTCCGGCGTGAAATTGAAGACGGCAACAACCACGTCCTCTCCATCGGACCGCGACCATGCCAAGACGGACCGATCAGAGTCGTCAGCCATGAGCCAGGCGAAGGAGCCAGGTTCATGATCACCCCGATGCATCGCCGGAACGGACCGATACAGGCCCGCCAGGTCCGACACCAACGCGAGGATCCCGGCGTGGGCCGGATCTTCCAGCGCCGCCCACTCGAGTTGACCGGCATCGTTCCATTCGGAAACTTGTCCGAACTCGCTACCCATGAAGAGCAACTTCTTGCCGGGCTGAGTGAATTGTTCCGCAAACAACAGGCGCAAGTTGGC
>CAJQPD010000052.1 GCA_905480085.1 uncultured Acidimicrobiia bacterium | reverse complement strand
CACCTCGACGAAGACGATCCGGCCGCCGACTACTTGTTTGTTCTCGTTGACACCACCGTGGACAAGATCATCGGCACCGGAGCGGTCATAGCCAGCGTAGGTCTCTCCTCTGCCTTCTACTCGTACAAGATCGTAACCAGGGTGTATTCGTCAAGAGAACTCGGCGTTTACAACAAGATTCCTACTCTCGTGTTGTGCAACGATTACACCGGATTGACCGAGGTGGCAAGCCTGTTCGTCGACGCGCAATACCGCAGCACGAGGGCAGGCAAGCTGATGGCTCTCTCCCGCCTTCTCTTCATCACCGAACACGCCGACCTATTCACCGAAACCGTCTTCGCAGAGATGCGGGGGTACCACACCCCCGACGGTCGAGTTCCAGTGTGGGAGGGCCTCGGTCAGCACTTCTTCTCGTTACCGTTCGAGAAGGCCGACGACCTCACCGCTACCGGCAACAAGACGTTCATCGCTGAACTTATGCCGTCGCATCCGATCTACATTCCCCTACTCAAGCAGGAAGCCCAAGACGCCATAGGCCAGGTTCACGAAAACACGGTACCGGCCAGACGTATGTTGGAGAAGGAAGGATTCCGCTTTCACGGATACGTTGACATCTTCGACGGTGGGCCCACGATCGAGGTGAAGGTCACCGACATGCGCGCCGCCACCGCCTCAGCTCGATACAAGGTCATCGCCGGTGATCCGCCTCCGGGCCCCGACCTGTTGATCATCAACCTGGAAATCACAGATTATCGGGCAACGCTGGCGGTCGGCGCGGTCGATGGGGACACATTGACCCTGAATCCGGCCGTAATCGAGAGTTTGGCCATTACCGAAGGAGACACCGTCAGGATGATGACCCTCGACGCCCCGCGCACCGCGGAAGCTTTCGATCATGGACACTGACGGCTCGCTGTACATCGATGGCCTCTGGATCAGGGGAACCGGAGATGTTTTTCGATCCACCAACCCGGCCTCCGGTGAAGAGCTGTGGGAAGGGAACGCTGCGACGGGTCGCGATGTGTCCATGGCCGTGACTGCGGCGAGCGCTGCCGCGCCAACCTGGTCGACTGCTCACTCCCTTGAAGACCGCATCGCCATCGTGAAGAGGTTTAGGGACGCGATCAAAGAACATTCCGAGGCGCTCGCCGATTTGATCACCGCTGAGACTGGAAAGGCTCGCTGGGAAACGACCGGCGAAGTCGCCTCCATGGCCGCCAAGATCGACATCAGCTTGGCCGCGTATCACGAGCGGACCGGGATCACGACGCGAGCCGCCGGCTCGGCTTCGTCTACCACGCGGCACAAACCCCACGGGGTTCTCGCCGTCTTCGGTCCGTACAACTTTCCCGGTCACTTACCCAATGGTCATATCGTCCCGGCCTTGATCGCCGGGAACACCGTCGTCTTCAAACCAAGCGAGCTGACCCCGGCGGTTGGTGAGCTGACTACCCGGATTTGGGAATCGGTCGGACTCCCCAAAGGCGTGCTGAATCTGGTCCAGGGGGCTCTCCCCGCCGGCCAGTCACTGTCCTCTCACCGCGACGTCGATGGGCTTCTGTTCACCGGCAGCGCCACGACCGGCGCTTACCTGCATCAACAATTCGCAGGCAATCCGGGGAAGGTGCTCGCACTTGAAATGGGTGGCAACAATCCGTTGATCTTCGTGGACGCTTCAGACCTCGATGCGGCCGTACGCAACACGATTCAGTCTGCGTTCGTGAGCTCAGGCCAGCGTTGCACATGCGCGAGGCGACTGATGGTGCCACTTACCGACACCGGTGATCGGTTTCTCGATCTGCTCATCGACGCCACATCCCGGATCGTCGTCGGTGATCCAACCGGTGATGTCTTCATGGGTCCAGTCATCTCCGACCTGGCCGCCCAGCACCTTCTCAACGGATACGGGAACCTCGTCGATGCCGGCGCAGAGATACTGTTGCCGATGACCCACTTGCCTCTTGGTAACAGCTATCTCTCGCCCGGCATTGTCGATGCGACCGGTCTGGCATTACCAGACGAGGAACACTTCGGACCGCTCCTCACGGTCTATCGGTATCGCGATTTTGAAGAGGCGATCGAACTCGCCAATGACACTCGCTTCGGTTTGGCTGCCGGTCTTTTCACCGAAGACCCGGCGCTTTACGAGCAGTTTTGGGAAGCTTCGACCGCTGGAATCATCAATTGGAACAGGCCACTCACCGGTGCATCAAGCGCAGCACCCTTCGGAGGAACGGGCAGCAGCGGTAACCATCGACCCTCCGCGTATTACGCCGCCGACTACGTCGCCTACCCGGTTGCCTCCCTGGAGTCACCGCAACTGGAACGTCTTGACCTGCCAGGTTGGCATTGACGGTAGAAGCGAACTTTGATGGGCTCGTCGGCCCAACCCATAACTACGGCGGACTCGGATCAGGGAACCTTGCCTCACTGTCGAATGCCCAATCGGTCAGCAACCCTCGTCAAGCCGCTCTCCAGGGGTTGGCCAAGGCCAAGGCTCTGTCAGACCTCGGACTCACCCAGGGGATCTTGCCGCCGCATGAGAGGCCTTATCTCCCAAAGCTGCGCCAGGACGGACTAACTGGCCGCGACGACCAGGTGCTGTTCCAGGCAGCCAACCGAACCCCGCAATTGCTTCAGGCCTATTCGTCGGCGGCTGCGATGTGGACCGCCAACGCAGCAACGGTCTCCCCATCCAGCGATACTGCCGATGGTCGAGTTCACTTCACGCCGGCGAATCTGGTTGCCCAACCGCACCGTTCAATCGAAGGACCGGTAACTGCCCGGATCCTCAGGGCGGTGTTTCCGAACGACAATTATTTCCAGCACCACCCCCCGCTTCCGGTCGGCATGAATTTCACCGACGAGGGGGCGGCCAATCACACCCGTCTGGCTCGCTCGTACGGCGAACCCGGCGTTGAGTTGTTCGTCTGGGGACGCAAAGCCAACGACTTCACTGCCGATCCCTACCTTCCCCGCCAGAGCTACGAAGCATCCGCCGAGGTGGCTCGCCTTCATGGGGTGCTCCGGCCGGTCTTCGCCAAGCAGCATCCCGCCGCCATTGCCGCCGGAGTCTTCCACAACGACGTCATCGCAGTTGGGGATCGTGACTTTTTCCTTCACCACGAGCTCGCCTTCGCCGATCCCCACCTCATTGAACGTCTCAAAGGCTCATTTGGTCACGGGCTGATCACTCACATGATCACCGACGAACAAGTTCCGCTGGCAGACGCCATCGGTTCCTATGTCTTCAACAGCCAACTCGTCGACATCGGCGGTCGGCGAGTGCTCGTCGCGCCAGACGACGTCGACAACTATCCAAATGTTCGGGCCGCCATCGACGCTATCGACGAGATCGACGAAATCGTGACCTTCGACCTCCGACAATCCATGCGTAATGGAGGTGGGCCGGCTTGCCTCAGGTTACGGGTGGTCCTCACCGACGACGAGCTGGCCAACACCAACCAGGGCTGCCTTCTCACTCCCGATCTGTTCAGTGACCTGACCGACTGGGTACATCGGTACTACCGCGATCAGCTAACGCCCGACGACCTTGGCGACTATCAGTTACTTTCCGAATCAAGAGCGGCGCTGGATGAACTCACCGGAATTCTCCGTCTCGGTGAGATTTACGACTTTCAGAAAACGGAATAACCAACCGCTTCGATCCGTTGCCAATTCCGTACCAACATGCATTTCATGAATTGATCGTGCATTGAGAAGCAACCAAACAAGGAGCGCCCAACGTGGCCACCGTCAACGTAACCAAAGACACCATGGAATCGACCATCGACGAAAACGACATTGTCATCGTTGACTTCTGGGCCGAATGGTGTGGTCCGTGCAAGTCGTTCGCACCGACCTTCGAAAAGGCCTCCAACGACCACCCTGACATCGTGTTCGCCAAGGTCGACACTGAGGCCGAGCAGGAACTTGCCGGTGCGTTTGGTATTCGGTCGATTCCCACCCTCATGATCTTCCGTGAGAATGTCGTTTTGTTCAACCAGGCCGGGGCCTTACCGCCGGCTGCGTTGTCGGACATCATCTCCCAGGTCAAGGACCTGGACATGGAAGCGGTTCATAAAGAGATCGCCGAGCAGAGCGGCGCCGAGGGACATAGTCACGAAGACGATCACGATCACGCCGGTCACAACCACTAGGTCGTTGCCAGGCGGAGCTTCCGCGATCTACTGCCGATAGGAACGCTTAGCGACTTCTTCGAGCATGATCTCGGTAGCTCCGCCACCGATCGCCCCGATTCGAGCATCGCGATACATTCGTTCGATCGGGGACTCTGTCATATAGCCCATCCCGCCATGAAACTGCTGGCACGTGTACATGACGTCATTGACCAGTTCCCCGGCCAGAGCTTTCAGCTCCGACACGGGCTTTACGACTTCCTGGCCCTGTTCGAAGCGCCAGGCCGTATCGTAGGCAAAGGTTCGAAGCGCATCGACCCGTCCCTGAAGCATCGCCAAACGGTGACGGATCGTTTGTTTGTCGAATAGGGTCGCTCCGAATGCTTTGCGGTTCTGGGTGTGGTCGTAGGTCAAGTCAAGAGCTTCCTGGGCCTCTCCGACAGCTAGAGCGGCCAGAACGAGGCGCTCGTTCTGGAAGTTCTCCATGATCGAGTAGAACCCCTTGTCGACCTCGCCAAGGACGTTTTCAGCGGGAACCCAAACGTCATCGAAGACCAGTTCGGCCGTGTCCGATGATCGCCAACCGTGCTTGTCCAACTTCCGGCCCACCGAGAAACCATCCATTCCCGGTTCCAGAATGAACATGGTGATCCCCTGATGACCTGAGGCTTGCGGGTTGGTGCGGGCGGCCACGAAGATCAGGTTGCCGTGCACCCCGTTCGTTATGAACATTTTCGACCCGTTCAGCCGCCATCCGTCGCCGTCGCGTTTCGCCGAACTACGCATGCCGGCCACATCTGACCCGGCATCGGCCTCGGTCACGGCGATTGCGGTGATGATCTCTCCCGTGAGGATCCGGGGCAGGTAGCGGGCGATCTGGCCTTCGGTGCCCGCATGGAGTAGATGCGGCGACGCCATGTCCGTGTGGACCAAAACCGTTGCCGCGAACCCCGAGAACGTCGAAGACCCCAAAGCCTCGGCGAATACAGCCGAGGTCAGTGGGCCATAACCCACTCCGACAAGCCGTTCGGGAACCCGCAAACCGAAAAAGCCGATGGCTCCCATCTTTTGAAGGACCTCGCGGGGAACCATGCCGGCTCCCTCCCATTGGTCACCGTCGGGTCGAACAAAGTCATCGATGAATCGGAGGGTTTGCTCACGAACCGCGACGTGATCCTCATTGAGAAAAATAGAGTTCGTGGTCATGCTCACAGGTTACGACCTCCTCGAACGGGATGCAGATCCGCGTCGAGGCGGTTCAAGTGCGGTGGGAACCCTTCGACGCCCTCTTTCGGAATAGGGATAGTCCCCCGAACCCGCTGATGACGGCCATGTAGAACCCCAGATCGTATGGCCAGCCCGTATTCGATACGGCGTACAGGCCAATGTCCGGGTTGAAGAACGAGGCGATCAACGAAATTGGTGCGAGCCAGCCATGCCAGATGCCGGTGAAAAAACCGGCTGGATCCGGTGTAGAGGCTCCGCCGGGGAAACAGGCCGAGGCGAGCAAAGCCAACCCGAGCAAACCGGGAGTGAAACGTTTCATGCCCCGACACTACTCGGCATCGACGCGGAGCGACGTTTGCGAGCGGTGGTCCTTGCCAGCGCCCAGAATCCTCCAACGGATATCGCGGCGAACGTGAACCACTGGATCGCGTAGCTTTTGTGAGAGCCCTCGTCGAAAATCGGGAACGGGATCGAGACCGGCAGACGGGATGGATCCGGATCACCATAGGCGATCCCGTAGACCGGATAGAGCGCATACGGAATCTGCTCCTGAAGACGGGCTATGTCTATCCGGGCGATTCGTTTGAGCACGCCATCGGGCTCGGTGGGGCCGTACCCGCGGCGTGGCTGGGATGGTTGCAGGGTTACGGTGATCGTTTCGGTCTCCCCGTCCGACTGAGTGAAAGGCGGGGTGTCATCCTCCAGCGGGATCCACCCCTGGTTCACGAGTAGCGCGTTACCGTCGTCATCGACAAACGGGGTGATGACGTGGAAACCGGCTGTTCCATCGTAGGTTTGTGACCGGGCAAGAACCTCATACGTAGGGTCAAAGTGTCCGGTCATCGTGACCGTCCGGAACGCATGATCCTCCCCGGCAATCTCGATCGGATCGTCGATGGAGAGAACCGACGTTATCGCAAGGGGGTCCTGGGCGGCTCGCTGCTCGGCGATAAGGTTGTCGAACCGGCGCTCTTCGAGGCGATTGAGTTGCCAAAATCCCAGCGACACGAAGGTGTAGGTGGCGATGGCCACGATGACTGCGAACAGCAGCCAAATCGGGCGGGCTAGGAAGCGATACACGAGCCTATGCTAGAACGAAGGTCGGGCCTCAGAGCGGGCCTCTACGCAGCCAGGTTCGTTGCGTAAAGGCCCGATTGAGACGGAGGCTCTTCGTCCTCGGCGGCAAGCGCCGCCGCCAAATCGTCGAGGTCTTCGACGTCGGCATTCCAAACGGCTACGGGGCGCTGCGTCCAGTCATTTCGCAATCTTTGCGAAACCGAAATGTTCGGGAGGGCTGCTAGATGATCTGACCAGATCCAGGGCATGAGGAACCTCCAAAACTCGAACGGAATCTCTCCTACGGTACCGCACGTGTCAAGCCCGAAAATGAGCCGTCCCGACGCGAGGGCGTGACCGGTTCCGTCTCAAACTGAAGTGGAGGTACCACCCGAACGTCGACCGTCGGCCGCCACCGTGAACCCGCCACCGGGATGCCACTCGGCGGCTCCGACGCCTCCAAAAAACATGTGCTGAGAGCTGAAGGGACGAGTCGGCAGCCGGGAGTCCCCGAGCTCATACCCTGGTTCAAAACTGACGGTTGCCTGCCCGTCGTCGGCAACCACGACGTGCGCCCTCGCTCGGTCGATCGCTTCCGCCAGCGGAACACCTTCAAGCAGGTGATGCACCAATACCTGCACAATCGCCGTCGTGATCCGATCAGCGCCAGGTGATCCGATCGCCAGAACCCCGTCGACTGAGCGGGCCACGGTTGGAGCCATATTCGACACGAGGCGCGAGCCCACTTTGAGATTGTGAAAACCCGATCGATTCAGCTCTATTTCGCCAAGCGAGTTGTTCATCCATATCCCGGTGCCAGGGGGCATGACGCCGGACCCATATCCTGCCGACATGGTCACGGCGCATCCGAATCCGGTGTCATCGACAGCCGATACGTGCACCGTAGATGGCGCCGTCAGAAGTTTCCTCCAATCGCCTTCATTGGCAAGTTCGAG
>CAJQPD010000051.1 GCA_905480085.1 uncultured Acidimicrobiia bacterium | reverse complement strand
AGTTGGAAGAAGCTGCCCGGAAACTTCGGGTAGCTCTGGCCGGGAACCCGAACATGTCGGCGGTCTAGGAGGCGTAGCGCCCCAGGGCCGGGGCATCCATGGCATTGAGAAACACTTGAGCTGAAGGAGCAATGGCGCTCCTGAACAGTTCGCCTGCCGTTACAGGGCAGTCGGCACCCAAACGGCGGCGGCCCACCTAAATTGCGGTAGCGCCGAGTTCGGAAAACATGGTGGCAATCGACTGCTCAGACTCCTGGAGCAATCCTGCCAGCACCTGCAAATCGGATCTCCTGATCGTCAGAACTCGACCGTTGAAGTCCTGGCGCATGATCTGAATCGCCTTGAGAAACCGTTCGATGATCTCGGAACCTGACCCATCGGATTCGAGAGCGTTGAGGTCGATGGAGATCCCTCCGGAACTCCACGCTGGAAGTCCGTCGGCAACGCCACGGCCATCGGGCGGCAACAGCTGATCAACCGGCACCGAATAGAAGGCGGCCAGACGCTGCAGGCGCGGTAAGGACAAGCTTCGCTCGCCCCGCTCATACGCTCCGAGAACCGATGCCTTGAACTCCTGACCAGAATTGGCCTCGACGTCCTGGAGAGACAAGCCTTTTTGTTTTCGGATCGAACGGAGGCGCCGACCAACCGCCTCATTGTAGGTTTCAGTCACGCTTCCCCTCCTTACCACAACAATAGCAACTAGAACACCGCGCGTGAAGCTTTCACTCTCGGTGACTTTCTCCCAGCCTCGCTTAAGTTACCATGCGGGACCGGCGAAGTAGCGCACCTCCGACAATTGCTGCAGTCTCGGTACGAAGCACCTGGTCCGACAGCGAGGCCGTTTGGTGGCCCGCCAGCTCATCTGGATGCCATCCCCCTTCGGGTCCAATGCCAAGCGTATCCACGTTTGCTTCCAACTCACCGCCACTGGCATCGGCCAGGACAATGCCAGGAAGGTCATCCAAAGATCCTGTTGCCACCTCCATGAGGAAAGCCGACCGGCTCTGTTCGAGGGCTCCGACCGCCCACGCCCGGCACCGGGTCCTGGCAGGCGGGGCGACCTGACCGAAGCGAGTCGACAGCCAGACCAGGCGGGAAATCCCCAACTCTCCAAGTTTTTCGACAATAAGCCGTTGGCGATCCTTGGCCTTCGGAGGGGCAACGGCCACGGTCACGCTACGACGAGGAGCCGCCATCCGTTCATCGCCCCGGACCAGTTCAATACCATTCCAAATCCCGGTGCCCAGTAATCCCCGTCCATCCGTGTAGGACAATGGGGACCCGGCCTGGTAGCGCAGGACCTTCTGAAGGTGATGCCGTTGGTCCTGGTCAAGCCCCACGGGGTCGGAGCTGAAATCGTTGACAAGCAGGTGCGGAACGTGGGCCATTTCGGCTAACGAGCTTTGCGCCGCCGTCGAGAACTCGCCACCGTTTCGTCGTTGATCTCGGCAAATTGCCGGAGAAGGTCCGCTTGCTCGCTCGAGATATCGGTCGGGATGGCCACGCCCACCTCCACAAGAAGTTGGCCTCGACCGCGCCGGCCCAACCGATGCATCCCGCGATTGGGGAAGGTGATGACGGTTCCGGGTTGGGTGCCGGGTTCGATGTCAATATCCACATCCGTGTCATCAATGGTCGGCACCCAGCGATGGGTGCCAAGAGTCGCCTCGGCAATACCGATACTCAGCCGGTGGATCAGGTCGTCGCCGTTGCGGATGAATCGCCTATCAGTCTCAACCCGGAGCTCGACATACAGGTCGCCGCTCGGTCCGCCCCGCCTCGCAACCTCTCCTTGCCCGGACAGCCGCAGCCGGGTTCCTTCCGAGACACCGGCCGGTACCTCCAACAAGACGGTTCGATTCTCCACGACCCGACCATCTCCAGAACAGGTCGTACAAGGGTTCTCGACGACTTGCCCAAGACCAGAACACTGGTCACAGGCGACAACGGTCATCATCGCACCCAGAATGGTCTTGCGCTGGACCCGTACCTGCCCGGCTCCCCGACACTGGGTACACGTGACCGGACGACTGCCTTCGGCAGCCCCCGTCCCGGAACAGGTTCCACATTTGACCGCACCGCGAAACGCAACTTCGATCGTCGCTCCGAAGGCGGCATCCTTCAATGAAATGGAAGCACCGGCCAGGACATCCCGTCCCCGTTCCGGTCCGCGACCACCACCAAAACCTCCGCCGCCGAAGAACGAACTCAACAGGTCTTCGAGACCGCCCCCGCCGAACAAATCGCCAAAATCGAACGTTTCGCCCCGGTCGTATGCGCGCCGCTTATTGGGATCGGACAGCACCTCGTACGCTTCGGCGGCGAGTTTGAAACGCGCTTCTGCCTGGGCATCGTCGGGGTTGATATCCGGATGGTTCTCACGGGCGAGGCGCCGGAACGCCTTCTTGATTTCGTCGATCGAAGCATCGCGGGCGACGCCCAGCGTTGCGTAATAGTCTTTGCTCATGTCGGCGACAGCTTAGGATCTCTAAGAGCCAAGGCGGTCGACGAGACCGTCTCGCACTTCCTCGATGATTTTAATCGTTCGCCGATAGTCCATCGCCATCGGCCCAACGACGCCTATGGAGCCGGCCGACCCGCCGGCCAGTTCGTAGCTTGAGGAGACCACGGCCAGGTCACGACCCGCCGGACCGGGTATCTCTTCGCCGATGCGGATCGAGGTCCCCGGATGGGTGCTGATCATGAGCGCCAGCAGGGTGGCTTCTCGCTCAAGGACTTCAAGTACCCGGTTGACGGTTGAGACGTCCTCCCAAACCGAGGCCATCCGCGCCGTACCACCAACGTATATTTGGCGGGTCGAATGATCACTGCGCACAACCGCCTCAAACGCTCGATCGAGAATGATGGTCGTGGCAGGCGACGTCACGATTTCCTGCTCGGCGTAACGAGCCGCCGCCTCGGGGATGCTGTGACCGACGACCAGTTCGCCGAGTAGGCCCTCGACCTCACTGACAATGGGTTCCTGGACGTCATCTCGGAGACTGACAATGTCCTGGGAGACCTGTCCGTTGACGGTCACCAGAACGACGAGAATGGTGCGGGTGCCCGTCTGGACGACGTGAACCCCCCGGATCTTGTCTCCCCCAAGGCCCGGACCAAGGACCACTGCCGGATAGGTCGTCTCATCAGCGACCAACTCGGTGGTCGCTTTGAGCAGCCGGGACAATTCCAGTTGGACCGAAGAAAAGAAGCTGTTGATGCGGTTCTGGGTACCTCGCCGGAGATGACCCGGCTCGGAGTGATCTACGTAGTAGCGATACCCTTTGGCAGTCGGCAGCCGACCGGCCGACGTGTGAGGCTGGAGAAGATAACCCTCGGCTTCGAGTGAGGTGAGGTCGTTGCGGATGGTGGCGGTTGACACTGCCAAACCACTCTCCTTGGCGATCGCGGCTGAGCTGACCGGTTCACCGGTCGCGATGTACTGTTCGATCAATGTCTGCAGAACGACGATCTTGCGGTCATCCAGCATGTCGGCCATTCAACATCGTGTTATCCAAGATGGATTAACGGTATCACTCTGGCGGCGACATCGTCAGGACTTCTCGGATGACGGTGTCTGTCAGCAGAGTCCGGACCACGACGATCCGCCCGTTTTCCTCTTTCACGATCCCGGCTTTCACAAACTCGGGATGGAGATCCAGGACCCGCCGACCACCTGGCCCCGTGATGACCCCGGCCGCCCGCCGCAACCCGAGCATGAGCCGTTCCTGTTCACGGTCCCAACCAGATACGACCGTTTCTCCCGCCAGGGGCCGCTTCCCGGATTCG
>CAJQPD010000050.1 GCA_905480085.1 uncultured Acidimicrobiia bacterium | reverse complement strand
GCGCTCCCGATGATGGGTTCGGCCATGGACTCGGCTATTTCGCCAAGTACGGCGATCACCATCGGTCAACTCGGTGGACTGGGCGTCCTCAACCTGGAAGGTCTTTGGTCTCGATACGAACATCCGGATCAGTATCTCGAGGAAATCTCCGATCTCGAACCTGAGAAAGCCACCCGGCGTATGCAGGATATCTACTCGGCTCCGATTAATCCTGATCTGATGGTTCAGCGAATCCAGGAGATGAAGGCAGCCGGCATCATCACGGCTGGAGCGCTTACTCCCCAGCATGTTTCACTCTATGCGGCCGGAGTTCGAGAGGTCGGCCTCGATATCTTGATCATTCAAGGGACCGTCGTTTCGGCCGAACACGTCTCGACCCGGTCCGAACCGCTAAATCTCAAAGAGTTCATTGCCAATTACGAACTGCCGGTCATCGTGGGTGGTTGTGCGTCGTACTCAACGGCTCTCCACCTCATGCGCACCGGGGCGGTTGGCATTCTGGTGGGAGTCGGTCCTGGTGCTGCGTGTACGACTCGCGGGGTGCTCGGAGTCGGCGTGCCTCAGGCGACCGCAATCGCGGACGCTGCCGGAGCCCGTATCAGGTACCTTGACGAAACCGGTCGGTACGTGCATGTCATTGCAGATGGTGGCATGCGGACCGGTGGAGATGTCTCGAAGGCGATTGCCTGTGGGGCAGACGCCGTCATGATCGGCTCTCCGCTGGCCTCGGCGGCGGAGTCGCCAGGTAGGGGTACTCATTGGGGTATGGCTACGTTCCATCCGACCCTCCCGCGCGGGGCGCGGGTCAAGGTCGGCAACCTCGGGACGCTCCAGGAAATCCTGGTCGGCCCGGCTCACGAGAATGACGGCCGCCGCAACCTGTTCGGCGGGCTTCAGATGAGCATGGCCACCACCGGGTATGCGGACGTCAAAGAGTTCCAGAAAGCGGAAGTCATGATCGCCCCGTCGCTCCAAACCGAAGGTAAGTCCCTCCAACGTGCCCAACACGTCGGGATGGGCTAGCCACTCTGCATGGAGCGGCACGCCCAAAGCATCCTGGTCGTCGATTTCGGTGCCCAGTACGCCCAACTCATCGCTCGGCGGGTCAGGGAAGCCCATGTCTACTCGGAGATCGTTCCCCGAGACATCTCGGCGGAGGAGGTGCGCGAGAAGGCCCCGACCGGCATCATTCTGTCGGGCGGCCCAGCTTCGGTGTACGCCGCCGATGCCTACGAGATCGATCCGTCGATCGTAGGTATGGGGATTCCGATCCTTGGCATTTGCTACGGGCATCAGGTGCTTGCTCATGCGGCCGGGGGAGTGGTTAGCCAAACCGGCGGCGGGGAATACGGGAAAACCCAACTCACTGTTACCGACACTTCCTCGATCCTCTTCCAGGGTCTGCCAATTGACCAGGAGGTCTGGATGAGTCACGGCGATGCCGTGACCGGGGTCCCACCGGGATTTCGATGCGTTGCCGAGACTGCCGGGGCCCCCGTGGCAGCGATGGAAAACCGGGATGCTCGTCTCTATGGGGTGCAATTTCACCCCGAAGTGGCACACACCCCGAGGGGTTTCGACGTCATCAAACACTTCTTGTACGAGGTGTGCGACGCCCGGCCGACCTGGACTCACCATTCGATCATCGAGTCGTCAATCGATGAAATTCGGGCCCAGGTGGGCGACGGGCAGGTGGTCTGCGGTTTGTCTGGTGGGGTTGACTCCTCGGTGGCGGCCGCCCTCGTGCAGCGAGCGGTCGGTGATCAACTGACCTGCATCTTTGTTGATCATGGACTGATGAGACTTGGCGAGGGTGCGCAGGTTGAAGAGACGTTTCGACGGAACTTCCCCACAAACCTGATTCACATCAAGGCCGAGGACCGATTTCTCGCCAAGCTGAAAGGTGTGACGGACCCCGAGGAAAAACGCAAAGCGATTGGGGAAACCTTCATCCGCGTGTTCGAGGAGGTCGCCAAGGATCTCTCGGATGCCAAGTTTCTCGTCCAGGGCACGCTATATCCGGACGTCATCGAGTCGGGCACCAAAGACGCTGCCAAGATCAAATCCCACCACAACGTGGGTGGATTGCCAGACGATATGCAATTCGAATTGGTCGAACCGTTGCGTGATTTGTTCAAGGATGAGGTTCGGGCAGTCGGTGAAGAACTCGGCTTGCCAGAGGAAATCGTTCAACGTCAGCCATTTCCGGGGCCGGGCCTGGGGGTGCGTATCATCGGCGAGGTCACCAAGGAACGCCTTGATATTCTCCGAGCCGCCGATGCGATTGTCCTTGAGGAAATCAAGCGGGCCGGTCTCTATCACATTGTTTGGCAGTCTTTTGGCGTGCTCCCGGCCATCAGGACCGTCGGTGTTCAGGGAGATGGTCGCACCTACGCCTATCCGCTTATTCTCAGAGCGGTAACGTCAGATGATGCCATGACAGCCGACTGGGCCCGGTTGCCGTATGAAGTTCTTGAACGAATCTCGTCGAGAGTCATCAACGAGGTGGCAGGCATCAATCGGGTTGCCTACGACATCAGCTCAAAGCCCCCAGCTACGATCGAGTGGGAGTAGTAAAGACACTCAAGCAGGGTCTCCGAAGCGCCGATGATTAGGGAGCTTCCGATACCAGAGGCATTGCGTGGACTTCACTGACAACCCCGAACTTCAAGCCATCTTCCGGGAGGAAGTTGGCGAACGATCCGCCGACCTGGCGAACGCCACCCGGTCCATGTCTGACCGCGTCCTCCCTCCCGACGACGTCTCGACGGCCCGCCGGAATGCCCACACCATCAAAGGCAACGCCTACGTCATGGGCTTTCAGCGGATGGGAGATGTCGCCAAAGTTGTCGAAGACGCCTTGAAAGAGGTCGTGTCGGATTCGAGAGCGCAGTCGGGGCAACTCGGGACGCTGATCGCCGGTATCGCTGATCTGTTTCCGGCCGCGGTTGAGGTGGGACCCGATGGCGATGTAACCGAATTAGAAGAGGCCTGCGATCGTCTGACGGTCTTTTTGAACGGTGACGATCCCGGATCCAGTGATGATCCTGACCGTGATCCGGAGATGCCGATTTCGGCCTCCGATGCAAGCTCGGATGGGGATGCCACGGTGGTGGAGCTCGCCGACAAACTTGCCGATCGGGATCAGACGAATCCTCAACCCGCGGGTGGCTCGGACCTCGGTGGCCTGGTTTCGAGCATTGTGACCAGCTTTTCATCCCATGCCACGCGAGTCCCGACGACTGCTCTCTACCAGATGATCAACCGGGCCGTAGAAGTTCGACTCGATATGGAGGTTGTGCTTGCCGCCCTTCAGGCCCTGGTTGCCAATTCGGACGACCGACGAGTCTGGGAAGAGGCCATCGGCAAGCTGGAGGAGTCGGTTCTGAAGCTTCAGACCGACGCGCTTGATTTGGCAACCATTCCGATTTCCGAAATCACCGGCACCCTCGATCAGCTGGTTCGGTATGTGGCGAGGCGAACTGGCAAGAACGTGAAGTTCGAGCTGATCGGGGATGACATTCGGGTCGATCGCCAGGTGGTTGACGTCCTGCGCGATCCCCTCCGCCAATTGGTCGTCAATGCCGTTGACCACGGCATGGAGTCTCCCCAGGAACGGGCATTGTCGGGAAAGCCTCCCACGGCCACGCTTAAGGTCGAGTTCTCCATTGACAATCATGTCCTGCACGTGGTGGTTTCTGACGATGGACGCGGCATCGACTGGATGAAGGTTGGTTCGGCCGCGGCCGGCCGCGGACTCAGCGCACCGGACGTCGCCAATGAGGATTTGACCCGTCTGCTGTTCTTGCCGCAGTTTTCGACCGTCGATCCACCACAAGAAATCTCCGGCGATGGGGCCGGTCTGGCCGCGGCCAACGAAGCTGCCCGAATGCTGAACGGCGACATCCGGATAGCTTCCGACGAACGTGGGACGGTCGTTTCCCTGGTAGTGCCCCGCTCCCTCATCCTCCAAGACTTGTGGATCGTCGAGGCCGAAGGTCAACAATGGGGAATACCGGAGGCGGCTGTAATAACGGCGCTTCCAGCCACCCAGGTCCAAGACGGCCGGATGATGTTTCGGGGAGTTCCGCTTGTGTTGAAGAGCCTGGCCACGATTGTCGGGGCAACTTCGACCACCGATCCCGATCAGGTTGTTGTGGTCGGTAGTCCTGAAGGTCAGGTCGGTTTGCTCGTTTCGTCGGTTGTTGGGCGTCGCCAGGTTGCGGTCAAAAGCTTTGGTCCGATCCTTGAGGGCGCTCCCCACCTGGCTGCCGCAGCTCACCTTGGTGGGGATGAGG
>CAJQPD010000049.1 GCA_905480085.1 uncultured Acidimicrobiia bacterium | reverse complement strand
CTGACCACCTGACAACTGACCGGGATACTTGTCGGCTTGCTCCGGAATTCCGACCCGCTCGAGCAGTTCGCGTCCGTACTCCTCAGCCTCGGACTTCGACTGCTTCTTAACCCAGATCGGCGCCAGCGTGATGTTCTGCATGATGGTGAGGTGCGGAAAGAGGTTGAACGACTGGAACACCATGCCGACGTCTTTGCGAATCGCTTCGATATTACGAACATCGTTTGTCAGTTCGATGCCACCGACGAAGATCTGACCTTCCTGATGAACTTCGAGTCGGTTGATGCACCGAATGAAGGTCGACTTGCCGGAACCGGAAGGACCAATAATGACCACCACTTCGCCCTTGGTTACTTGCAGATCAACGCCGCGCAGCGCCTGGAAATCGCCAAACCATTTCTTGACGCCCCGGCAATCGATGATCGCTTGATCAGTCATGTCATTGACTCCTTACCGTGTGCCTAGGCCGAGACGCCGCTCAAGGCGCATCGACGAACGAGAGAACGTAAATGTGAATATCCAGTAGATCGCCGCTGCCACTACGGTCAACTCCAGGATCGAACCAATATTGGCAGATTGACCCGGGATGACATTTCGAGCGATGTAGAGAAGATCAAACAGGCCGATGATCGAGACGAGCGAGGTGTCTTTGAACAGCGAGATGACCTGTCCAACCAGCGCCGGGATGACCGCTTTGAGCGCCTGAGGCAGCGTGATGAGCACTGTCTTCTGGATGACGCTCATACCCACAGCATCGGCCGCCTCATACTGACCCTTGGGAATCGACTGCAAGCCACCGCGGACGTTTTCGGCAAGATACGCGGCTGAGAACAGTGTCATCGCCGTGATCGCCCTGACCACGCTGAAGATGTCGACAACACCCGCCAGGAAAAGATTGAGAAGGTTAGAGCCGATGTAAAGCCAGGTGATCAACGGCACGGACCGCACCAACTCGATGTAGGTCATGGAGATCATGCGAACAATCGGCATCGTTGAGGCCCTACCAAGCGCCAGGAGGACACCGAGCGGGAACGACAGGACGATGGCGGCAATAGCGAGGGTGAAGGTCAGCGAGAGTCCACCAACGAACGCGGTTCCACTCAACTCCAACAGCGAGGAAGCCGCACCGAGACGGAACGACATGATCATCAGGCCGAGCGCCCCAAGCCACACCCCAACATATCGCAACCGGGCTGCCCTGGCACCGCCGAAGGAGGGCGCCGCGAGAGCGAAGAGAGCACCCAGGATCAAGGGAAACTTGAATTCCAATCGCTTCAGCACGTCGGCCGCCGGAGAGGTGAAGTGGAACGGTGACGAAGACGCCGGGTCGAACAGATACCAAGAGAAGAGTACCCACAGAACAGCCAGCCCCAGCCAGATTGCCGAGACGATGTACTTCCATTCTCCGGCGTCGGGAGCGCCGATAACGTACAGAATGAAACCGATCAGGGCACCTATTGCAAGGAAAATCGGCAGGTCAACGCTAAGTACCGTGTCCCATTCAATGTCGGGCGCTCTCATCACCACCATCAAAATGGCCGGGAAAGACAAGGCCCATAGACCCACGAGGATCCGGCGCAGACCTGCGATCGAGTCGCGGATCGCCACACCCACCAGGTACGACACCGCCAGCACACCAAGCAGGACCGTCCACGGAAGTTTGGTCGAGCGCGCAATCAATTGATTCGTGACTTCTTTCGATCCATCGGCGAATACCTCCTGAACAGGGAGCTTGACCGTCCACAAGAACACGCCAACCAGGACCAGCCCGAGACCAGCCAGGGCCACGGTTGAGATGACCGGTTCGTTGATGGAGCTCTTCCTCGCCCGCTTCCACATGTAACCGGTACCGGCAATGACCAACCCCGCTGAACCGAGGATGGCCCGTCCTCCAGTCAACCCGCCAGGGGCCAGCAGGGCGAGGACGAGAGCCCCGGAACCGACCGAGAGAAGACCCCTGGCGACCTGGCCGACAGAGACCTTCCCGGCCACCCGCCAGGCTGCCGCCGAAAGGCCCGCCAGCACGACGACTATTCCAACGGAGACCCATACTCGTATGAACTGGTTGTCCGGGTAGGCCTGCACCATAAGCAAACGTGCGTTGGCCGTGGCCGCCGACCACTTCCTGAACGGATTCAGGAACCAGGCGATCAGCGCGCGCAGTCCGAAAAAGACAACCAGACCAATCACAATCGTGGTGATCGTGCTGCTCACCGAGTAGGCCAAGTTTTCACGAATCCACTGAACAGGGCCCGAAGGCGGTGGTTCCGGAGCTAGCTCGACATTGTCGACGAAAACCGTACTTTCGGCCATTAGCGCTCCACCAACTTCAATTTCTTATTCCATCGGTTCACGATTGCAGACAACGTCAAACTAACGAACGAGTACCAGGCCATCCAGGAAATCACGATCGGAATCGTCTGACCGGTCTGGTTAAAGATGGTCTGACCAACTTGCACGATGTCCGGATAGGCAACCGCGATGCCCAGCGAAGTGTTTTTGGCAAGGTTCAGGTACTGGTTGCCAACCGGCGGCAGGATAATCCGGAAGGCCTGCGGGAGAACGATCATACGGAGCAATTGGCTTCGCCGAAGCCCAACGGCAAAGCCCGCCTCGGTCTGACCCCTCGGTACAGCGAGCACACCAGCTCGTACCGCCTCACCAATGAAGGCGGCTGTGTAGAGAACCACACCGATCCACAGCGCGAAGTACGCCCGGGTGATGACGTGCCCGGCATCTGCGGCGTAGTTGTTGAAACGTCCATCTATCGCCGGGAGGGAAAAATCGAATGGCGCACCGCTCACGAAGGAGAAGCGGTTCTCAAGCCCAGTAAAGAACTGGCCCAAGCCGATCTCCTGTCCAAAAATCGTACCCTGCCCGACGATCGCCTTGACCGGACCAGACTGAAGAAGGAAAAACAACGCCAGGCCAGACGCCACCACCGCTGCCATGGCCAATCGGAACCAGTCGTCGTCGGTGAGCTTTCCAAGTCCGGCCGGGGTACGCAGTTCGTCGAGCCGCTTCTTGATGATGAAATACGCGCCACCGACCGCCAAGCCGGCCAGAATTATCTGGAAAATGATGATCGGCGTGTTCTGAAAGAACGCCGCCACGAACCCGAATATCGGCCCGAAGATGCCCATCACCGGATGGGCGAAGGTTCCGACGATGGCAAAGGCGACCAATACGCCACCCGACCAAAGAAACGCCCGGGCTTCGGCAGTACCGGCCTCTTGGAGGCGAATCCGCCAGCGGTAGGCATACAGAGCCGCCGCGGCTCCCACAATCATGAACCCGACCCACTGCCAGCGTCCATCGGTTGGAACGAACCACGGCATCGCAAAACCCTTGGGTGAGGCGAAGATCCATCCCTCTGGTAGGAGGCGCAGACCAAAGAGGGATTTCAACGAACCGTCGCTGGTTTCGTCAACCACGATATCGGGAATGATCGAAACAATTATGCCCCAGAAAACGATCTGAACCAGGAGCGGAATATTGCGAATTGTTTCAATGTAAACCGTCGCCAGCTTGTTGACGAGCCAGTTGTGCGAAAGCCTGCTGACCCCGATAATGACCCCAAGAATCGTGGCGGCCAGGATCCCGGAGATCGTGACCCGGAGCATATTCGTGATACCAACCAGCAGCGCCTGGAAACCGCTCTCGGGGAGCGTAGTGAACCCCTCGGCGACCTGGAATCCGACCGGCCGCGACATGAAGTCCCATGACACCGCCAGGTTCTGTTTGGCCAGGTTTGCAATCGAGAAACTACCCAGAAGCCAAAAGACGGTCACGATTGCGATCAGGAACACAATTTGGAAGACCCACTTGAGGACCGTGACATCGCGGTAGAAGGGCGGGCGCGTCGGGCGCTGAATAGCGGTTGTCACCGGCTCTCCTTCCGTCGCAACTAGTTATCGCCAGGTCACCATAACAACGAGGGGGACGCCGTCGGCGTCCCCCTCGGGATTTTCTGTTGTAACTACGAATCTCTATCGGGCTGGCGGAGCATAGATCATGCCACCGTCGTACCACTGAGCATTGTACGAACCGTCACGGAAGATTCCGACCGGGTTCAGAGTACGTGCGAAGATCTCATCGTAGTTGCCGACCTGGCTGATGACCTGGTAGAAGGCGTCAGCCGACAGACCCATGGTGGACTGCAGTTCATCATCGGTTACACCAAACAGACGACCAAGTTCGGGATTGAGATCAGCCGCGCCAATCAGGGAATCGACGTTGCTGGACGTGGCGCCGAATTCATCGGCAATGAAGGTCGCATACACAGTCCAGTTGACAATGTCTGCCCACTGGCTGTCATTCTGACGATATACCGGGCCAAGTGGCTCCTTGGAAATAGGGGCACGTGGGAACACGACCCAATCTCCCTCTTGGATTGATCCGTCGCGAATGGCGGTCACCATGTTGCCAACCAAGCCAGAGGCATCAGTGGTCACGAGGTCACATGAGCCGGCTTTGAAGCCTTCCATAGCCTCCGGGAACTCCGCCACCGTACTCAAGACGATCGTGGCACCGGCCTGAGCAGCACCCTCGGAAATGTTCTTTTCAGTCGTCGTGCCAGCGTTGGTACAGAGCACGGCGCCGTCAACATCGGCCAATGTGGAGTCGGCAGTGAAGCCGTCACTCGCCTTACCCATGACACCCTGACCGTCGTAGTAGGTGGTCGGACCAAAGTCGAGTCCCAGGGTTGTATCACGAGACTGGGTCCAGGTTGTGTTGCGAATGAGAACGTCAATCTCGCCAGCCGCCAGAGCGGTGAACCGCTCGGCTGCAGTCAAGGCTGCGAACTCGACCTTGGTGGCATCGCCAAAAACGGCAGCAGCAATAGCGCGACACATCTCGGCATCGAAGCCGGTCGTCGAACCATCGGACTGGGTTTCAGAGAACGCAACCGCGCTGCCGCTAACGCCGCATTTGAGGACGCCGCGAGCGCGGACTTCATCAAGAGTCGCCCCACCGGACTGGCCGGCGACGGGAGTCGTTTGATCGGTTGACCCGCCGGCGACTGTCGTATCTGTAGTGCCTGGATCAGTTTGCGTGGTGTCATCAGGGGTGGTCGGTGCCGTGTCATCAGCGGTGCACGCCGCTGCGAAAACACCCAGTACCACCAACACCGCAAGTATGCGTTGGATCTTATTCATTTCTCTCCTTAGTTCCAGTTTGTCGATGTCCGAAAAGGGCGACCCGAACTGGGCAGGCCGCCCCGCAAGCGCCACCACGGTAGACGAAGATGCGCCCGAAGATCAACAAGAACCTTCCCGGGGACGAATATCGCAGCACTCGTGGCGGGTTAGGTTGCCACCAATGAGGCAAGGCCGACGGCCAAATCTCGATACGACCGGTGGCGGTCAGCCACATCCGAATCGTGACCGTACAGCTGCAGCGTCGCCGAGGTGGAAGAGCCCAAACAGGCAATCCGCAGCCGATCAAAACTACGGGTAAGCGCCCAGCCGTGTACGGCTGATGACGAGACAAACACGACGCCGTCAACCTCTTCGTCATCGGCTGGCCCGATAGGAGCTGTCGAGTACACGGGGACCGCCACAAGGTCGCGGCACCGATCCGCCAACTGAGCGAGCGCTCGCGGGTCGGTGCTCGGTGCATGCGGGATAGCCACTCGGCAGTTTTCGACGTTGAGCGAACACACCAGACTCAGCAGACTGCCGTTACCGATGACTCTGACCGACCCTCCGCGCTCGGCGACCGACGTGGCGGTGGCCGGTCCAATGACGGCTGCCTCGACCTCTGGAAACGACCCGTCCGGCCAGAGAGCGTCCAAGGGTCGGGACGAGGCCAGAACGATCAGGTCGGCTTCCTCGCAAGCGGCCCTGGCCCGCACGATGTCCTCAGCCCTGCCCCGGACAACTTCGATACATGGCAACTCGATCGGAGTCAGGCCGACCGCAACCAACTCGGCAGACATGCCCGCTGTTCTATCCAATGTGGTAGTGACCGCAACCCGGAACACCATAAGCCAACCCTACGCCTTCAGTTCCCAAAATCAGTCCGGATCGGTACTGTTCGGTGTTATGGAGCGTTTCACCAACCGAGAGCTATCGTGGCTTGACTTCAACGAACGAGTTCTCGCGATCGTCGAGGATCCAACTACACCATTGTTGGAACGCGCCAAATTCGCGGCCATCTTTTCGACCAACCTCGACGAGTTCTTCCAGGTTCGAGTGGCGGGCCTCATGGAACAAGTAGCTGCCGGGGTTACGAGCCCGCCACCGGACGGGATGTCACCAACCGAACAACTTGAAGCGGTGCGCGCCAGGGCGACCGAATTGATGGATCGCCTGACCGGTGTGGTCCACGATGAGCTCATTCCGAAATTGGCAACCGAAGGCATTGCCATCGTCAATGTCGACACCCTGACCGGCGAGGATCTGGTCTGGCTCGATGAGGAGTTCCGCTCCAAGGTGTTTCCGGTTCTTACCCCGCTGGCTGTCGATCCAGCCCATCCATTCCCATACATTTCGAACCTATCACTAAGTCTTGCCGTGAATATCCGAGACCCACAAGACGGAACGATGCGCTTTGCCAGGGTGAAAGTCCCACCCCGACTGGATCGCTTCGTCGGCTTACCCGATGGGCTCCGCTTCGTGCCGATCGAACAGGTCATTGCCTCGCATCTCGGCGATCTGTTCAGCGGAATGGAAGTAATTGACCACTACATGTTCCGGGTCACCCGCAACGCCGACCTGGTCCTTGAGGAATCCGAAGCCGACGACCTGCTCGAAGCAATATCCATCGAGCTGACCAGAAGACGCTTCGGAAGGGCAGTCCGCCTGGAGGTCGAGACGGATATCTCGCCAAACAGCCTGGCCGTGCTCATGCGACAACTCCAAATGGATTCCCGCGACATCTACGTTCTGCGAAGTCCACTCGACCTCACCGGTCTGATGAGTCTGTATTCCCAGGACCGTCCCAACCTGAAATGGGAATACTGGAAAGGTCTCACCCAACCGGCCCTTGCCAAGGTGGATGGCTCACCGCCCAATATCTTCGA
>CAJQPD010000048.1 GCA_905480085.1 uncultured Acidimicrobiia bacterium | reverse complement strand
GCAGTATCAGTCATCGTCTTCGCGGCCCTCGTGCTCTTCATAATCGTCATCGGACTCGTGGTCGTCATCGGAGTAGGTTGCCGAGGCGGGTGCCACCGTACCGGGTTGCTGCTGGGTCACGACAACCGGCTGATCAACCCGTGCTTGAACAGTCCCGTCAGGACCGAGTGTGGCCACCAACTCCAACGTTGCAGAATCAGACACGAACGTAACGATCAACTCGGTATCAGAGGTTTGGCTACTCGACCATGTCCAACCGTCGTTGGCGTTGACGGGACCAAGACGTAGGGTCGATGAAGTCGAGTCCAGAACGACGGTGCCGGCGGCATCTACGGCAAACTCCTGCGACACGAATCCGGTCGTGGTATCGGCGGGAGCCGGAGCGTCATCGAGGTAAATGTCGACTACCTCAGGTTCGGTAACGGCAACCGGAACAGTGGCGGCGAGCGTTCCGAGCGGACTTTCGTCAGCCGAAGACAGGATGCCCATATTGGCGCCGACGGCAGTGGCTGCGGTGAGGACGACCGCCGCGACGGATCCTGCGGTGATCAAGGCGTTTCGTCGTTGCATGGTGTTGACCTTTCAAGAGAATCGTTCGCTGATTCTTGGGTATGGCATCAACATACAAAAAGGCGTTCCAGCACAAACCCAGCGCCGAGTTAGCAATTGGTAAAGATCCAGACGAGCCGAGAACAGTTGGCCGGCCGACGCTCGAAAGAGCCCATGGCAATTGACAAATCGGCCGTCTCATCCATGCGACGAATGAGACAATTCCCCGGCAGTTTCGCCTATCGAGGGTGATTCCGGGGCGTTTTGGCCAACCCATGGTTAGCAGTTCGTTAGTAAACGGCCAAAGACCCTGGCATATCGACTGTGATCCTGCGAACCTTGCCGAATGCGCCTCCTGGTAATCGAAGACGACCGCTCGATCGCCGAACCCCTGCGTACCGGACTCACCCGGGAAGGCTTCGAGGTTCACCTGGTCGGCACCGGCGAAGAAGCGTTGGCGGCCCCTCCGGCCGACCTGGTTCTGCTCGACCTCGGACTTCCTGATCTTGACGGACGCGTGGTATGCAGAGAACTGCGAGCCCGCTCCCAGGTGCCGATTATCGTCGTCACCGCCCGCGGAGAAGAGATCGATCGAGTTACCTTGCTGGAACTCGGGGCCGACGACTACGTCGTCAAGCCCTTTGGATTCCGAGAACTCGTCGCCCGGATCAGGGCAGTCCTGCGAAGATCCGCTCAGGAACAAACCGCCGCGACCTCGACCGCCGGTTCCGGTCCAGTCACGGTCGGCGGACTCACCGTGGATCGCCGTACCCGAAAGGTCACCCTGGCTGGCGAACCCGTCACCCTGACCCCCAAAGAGTTTGACCTGCTCGCCTACCTGGCGGCCGATCCGGGGACCGTTCACACCCGCGACCAGATCATCTCAGACGTCTGGGACGAGAACTGGTGGGGGCCAACCAAAACCCTTGACGTTCACATCGCGTCACTTCGTAAGAAGATAGGTGCCGCCACCATCGAAACCGTCCGGGGGGTCGGTTTCACCGTGCCTGATCAGCCGCCTGAACAATGACGCGGCGCCTCATCGTGTCGTACATCATCGTGACCGTGTTCGTCCTGCTCGTACTTGAGATACCTCTGGGACTGTTCTTCCAACAGCGCGAACTGGACCGACTTACCGTCGACGCCGAACGAGACGCCACCGTTCTGGCGTCCATCTATGAGGACGCCCTGGAAAGGAACACGGTCCTCGACCCGGTCCCAGCCGACAATTACAGCCGGGACACCTCAACCCGGGTGGTGATCGTCGACGATCGAGGCATCTCGCTCCTCGATACCGGAGACGACGCTGATCGGGATTTTTCAACCAGACCGGAGTTCGAAGTAGCGCTCGATGGCGGGCGAGCTACGGGAACCCGCCACTCCGACACGCTCAACGCCGATCTGCTCTATGTGGCGGTACCGGTAGCGTCGGGCGGCAATGTCCATGGTGCCGTCCGCATCACGCTCGACACCCTCGAAGTTACCGAACGAGTCCGGCGGTTCTGGGTAGGTCTGGCCGGTGTGGCGATCGTTGTCCTCCTTGGAGTTGCTGCGGTCGGTAAAACGTTGGCCGGCTCGGTCATTCGACCAATCCGGCACCTGCAGAGGGCGGCTGCCCGATTCGCCGGCGGCGACCTGACCCAAACCGTGCCCGACCCGGATTCTCCACCAGAACTCATTTCGCTCGAAGAGGCAATGAACACGATGGCCCAGCGCCTGGACCGACTCCTCGAACAGCAGCGCCACTTTGTGGCGGATTCGTCGCACCAACTGCGCACTCCGCTGACTGCCCTGCGCCTGAGACTCGAAAACCTTCGGACCACGATTGATGATCCGGTACAGGTCGAGGAGCTCGATCTGGCAACAGACGAGATAACCAGACTGTCGGAACTGGTCACCAATCTCCTCCACCTGGCCAAAGCGGAACAGGCCCAAGACGTGGCACCCTGCAATCTCACCAAACTGACCCAGGACCGGGTAGACACCTGGACCGCCATGGCCGACGAGGCGGGCCTCACGATCGAGACGCAGCTTCCCGTCCACGAGGTCTGGGTAAGCGCTGTCCCCGGAGGCGTCGAACAGATCCTCGACAACCTGCTCGACAACGCCATGAGCGCGTCACCGGCAGGCGCCACGATTAGGGCCGCCATTTCGGAAGGGACCGATCGGCACGCCCTGTCGGTCTCGGACACCGGTCCGGGTCTCGATGCCGAAGACAAACGTCTGGCAACCGAGCGCTTCTGGCGCGCCGACTCGAGTAAGCCAGGAACTGGCCTTGGCCTGGCAATCATCAAGAGCCTCGTGGAGGCATCACACGGCGAACTGGCCCTGACCGACAACTCGCCAACCGGCTTGATCGCAACCGTCACTTTCGACGCAGCCGGACCACCAGATTTGAATCCTGCCACCTCAGCGGGACAAAGCAACAGGAGACAGCAATGAACTGGCGCAAGTGGTTGAAACGGAGTCCGCTCATCCTGATCGGTCTGTTCGTGGTGATTCAGGCAGTGCCGTATGGTCGCGCCCATGACAACCCGCCGGTTCTAGCCGAGCCGCAGTGGGATTCGGCGGCGACGAGACAACTGGCGGTGGCTGCCTGTTATGACTGTCACAGCAATGAAGTGGTGTGGCCGTGGTACACCAACATCGCCCCCGTTTCATGGCTGGCCACCCGTGATGTCGACGAGGGCCGCCACAAACTCAATTTCTCCGAATGGAACACCGGCGAGCAGGAGACCGACGAACTG
>CAJQPD010000047.1 GCA_905480085.1 uncultured Acidimicrobiia bacterium | reverse complement strand
TTTCCTGACGACCGGGTCCTTCGAGGAACCCATCCGTTTCCCGACGGCGAAATCCACCAGTGTCGAGATCCACAGCAATGACAGAAATCGCCAATCCCAGAAGCCATAGAAGACGTAGGAAGCAATCAGGAGCAACAGGTTCTGTTCGCGGCGCCGCAGAAGACGGTAGAGACCAAACACCACCGCCAGTAGGACGGCGTACTGCACACTATTGAATGCCATGAGTCCGTGACATTAGTGGTCGGCCCAACCCATTGACCGCACCTTGTAGCAACGCCTCGATACACTCAGCGAGATGGTCAAGCTCGCAACGGGGTCCAAGTACCAGTCCCTACTGGACGAACTGATACGGGGCGGTGCTGCCCCGGGTGCCGCATTGGGGATCGTCACCCTCACGGGCGAAATGGTCCTGGCCACATCGGGAGTCCGCTCTCTGATCGACGACAGCCCCATTCGATCCGGTGACCATTTCCATCTTGGATCCTGCGCCAAGGCCATAACCGCCACGGTCGCCGCTGAGCTGGTCGAAGAAGGCCTCATCAACTGGTACGAGCCGATCAGCAACGTGTGTGACCTTCCAACCGAGGCCTCACTCGCCCAGCTTCTCGACCACACGGCAGGACTCCCCCCTTTTGAGGAGGAACGCGAGCTGATTGGAATGCCCGAGCTTCCGAAAGACGCCGTCCAGAACCGCCGGGGCTTTGCTGAGTTCGTACTCGGCCATCGGGATAGCTCGCCGCCAGGCACGGCCATGCGCTATTCGAATGCCGGGTATGCCGTGGTAGGTGCCGTCATCGACACGCTCACAAAGTCCAGCTGGGAGGAGGCGGTGCGTCATCGGATCTTTGAACGCCTCGATCTGGCAGCCGGATTCGGGTGGCCGGCCGCCGCCCGAGCATCCAACCCGTGGGGACACCAGCTCATAGATGGACGACTGGTTCCTCATCCCCCCGACGACTGGTATCAGCTCAAGCCCTGGATCGCGCCAGCCGGGAACATTCACATGTCATTCATGAGTTTCCTACGTTGGCAGCACGCCAACCTCGAAGCACTGTCGTCGGGGTCCGGGGCCCTGAGCCCGCGGGTGATCCGGACCGTCCATGAGAACGGCTATGGATGGGGACGTCAGCAATTCGCCGGTCACAACATCAGCGGACACACCGGTTCAGCCGACACATTCTTCGCAGCCGCCATCATCCTGCACGACATCGGGATGGGTGTCGTGGTGACCACCAATGCCACCTGGGAGCGATGCGAGCCGGCCACGATGGAGCTACTCAAGGAGATCGTCAGGGACCTGTGAGGAATCCGGCTACGCTCTCCTCCCATGCCAGCAGCTCATTTCACCCACACCGTGACTTCTTCGGCCACCAACCTCGATCAGGCGTGGGCCGGCCTTCAAGATCCCCTCACATGGGCAACCGTTGCCGGCATCACAGACGTGAGTAATGCCACATTCGATGGGGGTGGCAATCTGACCGGCTATCTGTTTAACGCAGTGGTTGCCGGCAAGGAATACGCAGGAAAAGCCGACGTTCGCTTGTCCTCACGCCCCACCGACATGGTCGTGCACATATCAACGTCAGAGATCGCCGGAACCATTGCCGCCAATCTGGTGCCCGGCCATGACGGGGTTCGGGTCACCATCACCCTCGATCTGCAGACCAGGGGTCTCCTGGCCGCAATGATGTTCCCCCTCATCACGGGAGCGATCCGCAATGGACTACCCGAACAGGTCCACCAGTTCGCAGCTCACCTGGCTGCGTAGCCAGCCATCATCAGAATCACCGCGAGCTTGCTTCACCTGGCGACGGAGCGATTTATTCGCGCCTAGGTTTCATCTTCGATAGCGGCCAGGGCCGTGGCGGCCAATCGGGCCTCGTTGGCGTCTCCCTCGACGATTTGGGCCCGGTCGGTTAGCAGGGTGACCTGGTTGTCGAGAACCTGGATGAAGCCACCGTGGACCGCAATGGTGGTTTTCTTCCCATCGGCGCCTTCAACATGCACCGCGGCGGTTACCAAGGCGCCCATGGTCGGTTCGTGGCCGGCCATGATGCCAATCTCACCGTCAGGGGTCCTTGCCACGATGAACGTGGCTTCCCCCGACCACAGTGTGGCCTCGGGGGAAACGACGTCAACGCGGAAGCTGGCAGCCAACTCAGGCGCCTACCTTCTCCATGTCCCGGGCCTTGGCCATGACATCGTCGGCGCCGCCGACCATATAGAAAGCCTGTTCCGGGTACTTGTCCATCTCGCCAGAAAGGATCAACTTGAACGAAGCCATTGATTCCTCAAGGGACGTGTAGATGCCCTCCTGGCCGGTGAAGGCCTTGGCAACAAACATCGGCTGGGCGAGGAACCGGGTGATCCGCCGGGCCCGACCGACGATGAGCTTGTCCTCTTCTGACAACTCGTCGATTCCGAGAATGGCGATGATGTCCTGGAGGTCCTTATACCGCTGGAGGACCTGCTGGACCTGGGCGGCGAGATTGAAGTGCTCCTCCCCGACCACCTGCGGGTCAAGTGCTCGCGAGGTTGAGTCAAGCGGGTCGACGGCCGGGTAGATGCCCTGGGCGGACAAGGGTCGAGACAAAACGGTCGTGGCGTCCAGGTGGGCGAACGCCGTGTGTGGCGCCGGATCCGTAATGTCATCAGCAGGGACATAGATCGCCTGAAGCGACGTAATCGACTTGCCCTTGAGCGATGTGATGCGTTCCTGGAGGAAGCCCATCTCGCTGGACAGCGTCGGTTGATAGCCGACCGCCGACGGCATACGCCCGAGCAGGGTAGAGACCTCGGATCCTGCCTG
>CAJQPD010000046.1 GCA_905480085.1 uncultured Acidimicrobiia bacterium | reverse complement strand
GTCACCGCCACGACGCGCACGGCAATAGGCCGGATGTTGTTCGGTCGCCCGGCGTGAGGGTTGGGTTCGGATTTGATGCCCACCGTTTCGGGGGTACCTGGCCGGTCCGGATCGGTGGGGTAGTCGTCGATTCGGTGAGGTTGGTGGAGGCCACCTCCGATGGCGATGTTGCCTCCCACGCCGTGGTCGATAGCCTATTTGGTGCTGCCGGATTGGGCGATCTCGGAACCCATTATCCGTCTACGGATGAGCGATGGCAGGGCGTATCGAGTCTCGATCTGGTCCGGGACGCCGTAGCCAAACTCTCTGAAGCCGGCTGGAAGGTTTCACAAGTCGACGTCACTGTTATAGCCCAGTCTGTCAAGGTCTCTCCCCACCGTGAGGCCATTCGGGCGGGCTTGGCCGGGGCCCTCAACCTTGACCCCGCTGATGTGTCTGTCAAGGCGACAACGACGGACTTCATGGGTTCGATCGGCCGGGACGAAGGTTTGGCAGCAGCCGCGGTTGCCCTAATCGAACCGAGCTGACGAAGCGCCGGGTTCTTGGCCGTTCTACCCGGAGCTACGATTACGCCCATGGAAGTTCTCAACACGCTTGGTCGCGTCCGGATGCCGTTTGTGCCGGAGCATGATGGGTCGGTGGAATCTATGTCTGCGGCCGGACCGTGCAGGCCAACCCGCATGTTGGTCATGGGCGGTCGGCGGTCGCGTTCGACGTCATTCGCCGATACCTCATGTATCGCGGATATGCCGTCACGTATGTGCGAAACATCACCGACATTGACGACAAGATCATCGCCGCAGCCAATGAGCAGGGCGTTTCGATACAAGACGTTGCAGATCGGGCTGCCGAGCGGTTCGAAGCGACGCAAGACGCGCTGGGAGTCCTTCGACCCGATATCGAACCGAAAGCTACCGATCACATCGCCGAGATCATTGACATGATCGGTGATCTGATCGTCAAGGATCATGCCTACGTGGCCGCCGGCGACGTCTACTTCGCGGTCCGGTCGTTCGCTCACTATGCCCGACTTTCCAACCGGAACGTCGATGAAATGCTTGCCGGGGCTCGGATCGCCACCGGTGAGATCAAACGCGACCCGCTGGACTTTGCTCTCTGGAAAGCAGCCAAGCCGGGGGAGCCCCAGTGGCCTTCGCCGTGGGGTCCCGGTCGGCCTGGATGGCACATCGAGTGCTCGGCGATGGCCCGCCGATACCTGGGCGACACGCTTGACATACATGGCGGCGGAACGGATCTCATCTTTCCCCATCATGAAAACGAAATCGCCCAGTCCGAGGCAGTCACCGGTCGGCCGTTCGCCAACGTCTGGTTACACAACGGGATGGTCACCCTCTCGGGTGAAAAGATGTCGAAGTCGACGGGACATTTTGTCGATCTTGCTTCGTTGCTGGCTGATAATCCACCGCTGGCCATCAGGCTGTTCTACCTGCGGGCGCACTACCGATCCAATGTCGAGTTTTCGCCTGATCTGATCGCTGACGCGGTCGCCTCCTTTGAACGTTTGCAGTCGTTTCGCCGTCGACATGCCGACCTGGAAGGGACGGTGCCTGACGCCGGCATCGTCGCAGCGTTTGAAACGGCCATGGATGACGACTTCAACACCCCGGTAGCGCTTGGCGTGTTATTCGACGCAGTGCGCGAAGGTAATCGGCTGTCGGACGAGGGAGGCGACGCCGCCGGCGTGGCCGTGGCGGTCGAACGGCTACTTGAGGTCCTTGGCCTCATTCCGGAAGCGACCGGCTCGGATGGGCTGGACGGTTTGGCCCCCGATCTTGAGCGCCTGGCAGCCGAACTGGGACTGGAGCCCGGTCATGGGGCCGAGGAGACGCTCGAGAGGGTGATCGACCACCGGACCGAAGCCAGGGCTAGTAAGGATTGGTCAACGTCGGACAAGATCCGGGATGGTCTGGCGTCGATCGGGATCGTCATTGAGGATGGGGCTGATGGCGTCGCCTGGCATCGGAAGTAAGGTCGAGGGAATCCATGCGGTCCGAGCGGCGCTTGACGCCGGGCGGGTCAAGAAACTGTTGATAGAGACCTCCCGTAAGAAACGACTCGGCGAGTTGCTGGAAGCGGCCGGTCCGACGGTTCAAGTCGAGTATGTCGCCGATGTTCGGTTGCAGGCCGAGACGACCGCCCCGCAAGGCGTCGTTGCTCTCTGCCACCCGGTACGAACCGTCTCGCTGGAGTATCTGGCTGACTCCGACCGGCCCGCCATCCTGGTCCTCGACCATCTCGAAGATCCTCATAATGTTGGCGCTATCGCTCGGTCCGCTCTGGCCGCCGGTATGTCGGGTTTGGTCGTCTCGTCGGTCCGATCCGCGCCGTTGGGATCTACGGCGTTCAAGGCTTCGGTCGGGGCACTTGAGAAGCTTCCAGTGGCCGTCGTGTCGTCGGTTGCCAGTGCTCTTTCCCGGCTTCGGCAGCTAGGTCTTTGGGTGGTGGGTCTCGATGCTCACGGCACTGAATCCCTGTTTGGCTTGGGGTTGGCGTCAGAACCTATCGCGATCGTTATCGGGGGAGAGGGGGCCGGCCTGGCCCAACTCGTCACTGAAAGGTGTGATCTGGTCGTGTCGATTCCAATGAGCGACCAGTCGGAGAGCCTCAACGCCTCGGTGGCGGCTGCGCTGGCCGCGTTTGAGATCCGCCGGGCCCGGCAGGACTGATACTTAGTCTCGATCCGGTACACTGCCCAGCTTGCTGGCGTAGCTCAGTTGGCAGAGCAGCCGCCTTGTAAGCGGCAGGTCGTGGGTTCGAATCCCGCCGCCAGCTCCCGTGATCACCACACCAGCGGTGTTTGTCTGGAGCGGTCATCAGATTGCGAGTCGTAATGAAATCCCCAGTGAGTGGTGGCAGCAGCGATAACCTTGCGGGATCATGCTGTCCGAACAAGATAAGGCTGTGCTCGATTTCGAGCGGTCGGCCTGGCTCATCCCTGGTCCGAAGTCAGAGGCTATTCAGGAGCAGCTTGCCATGAGTCCAACCAAGTATTACCAGATGCTCCGTTCGCTGGCTGAGGATCCGCACGCTTCCGAGTACGACCCGATGACGGTACGGAGACTGCAGGCTACGTCGCGCAGGGAGAAACTCAGGCGTTCGCAGGCGTCCGGGGACGCGTAAGTGTCCGGGAAACATGAAGCCCCGGGGACGGGCGAATTTTGGGCTGGGCTCATCCGTCATGTCATCATGTGGGTTCTCGGCATCGCCATCGTTCTGGCGCTGGTATTTGCCGTGGTCAAACTCTTGCCAGAATGGTTCCCGGGCGACGATGCCGGGTTATCCACCACGGCCGGGGTTCCGATCGCGAACAACACGACCTCGACCACTACGGAGCCCGGCGTGCAACCGGTCCGAACTACCTCGACCCAGGCTGGTGCCCCGCCGGCGTCGGCTACAACGGTGGCCACGACCCCGCCGTCGACGACTGCCACGGTTGCCACGACGACGACCGCCCCGGCGCCCGTTGAACGCAGCCCCAGTGAGGTAACGGTCAAAGTGCTGAATTCCACGACCATCAAAGGCCTGGCAGCGGGAATCACGGCTGATCTTGCTGCGCTCGGGTACCAGATGGAAGAACAAGACAATTACCGGCCGACGTTGGAGGAGAGTTTTATTTACTACGCCCCCGGTTTTCAGGCCGAGGCTTTCACGCTGGCCAAACAGGTGCCTGGAGCCACAGTGGGGGCGAATCCGGCAGCTGTCGCCTCAGCCGACCTGCTGGTGATTCTCGGTACGAGTTACTCGGGGTGAGCGACTCGCCCGATTCCGCCGATCCGGGAAGCGGGCAGGGTGGGGACTCAGAAGAAGATCTTCACCCCCAAGCGGAGTTGCCGGTTATCGATGAGATGGTGGGCGATGGCACCGACCCGGCGGCCGGTGATATGACTGAGGACGCCGGACCGCCTGATGAAGGTCAGCAGCTGTCACCTGGTGATTCGAGCGGCGAGGTCGCAGAGTCGTTCGCAACGCCCGATCAGGCGGCAGCAGTCGAAACCACACGGGTAAAGGTCATCTCGATCTGGCCGATCTGGGCGTGGACCATGGTGGCGGTCGTAACGGTCGTCGTCGGACTCGGGACGGGGGTTGGCGTCCTATCGAAGACGCTCCTACTTGACGTTGTCTCCTTTTGGCCGGCGTTCGTGGTCATCGCTCTCATCTTTGCTGCACTCATTCCCAGGCTCAGAAAAGGTGCCCCCCGCCTGTCTGCCGTGTTGCCCTTGCTGCTGTTGACCTACCTCGGAGTCACGGTGGCGCTGCATGTGGCCCGGTGGGACGAACTTCCGTCCACGTCCGCCGATGTACCGGGGCCGGAGGTCGCCGGCGTAACGGACGGTCGTATCGAGTTGGACCTCGTAGGCGAGTTGGTCGTCCGGCCTGCTGACCAGCCAGAGCTGTACCGAATCCTCATGCTTAACCGGGGTGGCGACACCGGAGCACCAAGCGCGCTCGAAATCATCACAGAACCGGATGCCTCGATCAGCGTTGGACAGCGGGAAAATTCCGGCTGGTTCCTGTGCGCCGGGTGGGATGTCAAGCTCTCATTGGCCGTCACCTGGGAAGTGGAGGCTCGCGCAGATCAGGTGGATATCAATCTGGCTGCGGTGAGCTCTGGAGGGTTAACCGTCAAGGGTGATGGCGACGTGGTGGTCGGATTTGTTCGCCCTGGCTCGGTCATAGAATTAGACGGCACGATCGATCTGGTCGTGCGTGACGGTGATCATATCGACCTCATTGGGAATGCTGAGGTTCCCGACGACTGGACGACGACCGGGCTCGGGCGGTCTACGCCAGGTCCCTCGGACCCATTTACCGTCATCGTCAAAGATGGCGCGATAGTCACGATCACGGAGCGCTAGATAGACTTGCGCCAATGATCGATCCACATGAGCGGTTGCGGAGGTTTGGCATTAGTGCCTGGGCGCTCGTGGGCGGATTTCTCGTCATTGGCATTCTCGGTTGGCTTCTAGCCCAAGTTCGGATCCTGTGGGGACCGGTTCTGGCGGCAACCGCCATTATCTACATCTTGAACCCGTTGGTTACCGGCCTCAAGAATCGCGGGGTCCACCGGGTCTTTGGAACGATTGTCGCGTATCTGCTCGGCGTGACGGTGATCATGATCGTCTTCGCGGTGGTCGTCCCGCTCGTCGCGGAACAGGCGAATGCTCTCGGTTCTGAACTTCCGATCATCTATGACGACTCGATAGCGCGGATCGCCGACACCGCTGCCCGGATTGGGATTCCTGATCTGTCCCTAATGAGTTACGACGAACTCGTCGCCCAGATGGCGACCCCCGACGCAGCATTCCAGGCAGGGTTACAGGTATTCCTCGGGCAGGCGTTCACCCTGGCGTTGAGTGTCGTGGAAGTGGTGGCGTTGGTATTCCTGACTCCGGTCATCGCCTTCTATATGCTGGTTGATCTTCCGAGAGTCCTGGAACACACCCGGGAGCTGATTCCCGAGGGTATGAGCGACGAGGCCGAGGCGCTCGGAACCAGTCTGGGTACGGCGTTGGGAGGGTTTGTTCGGGGCCAGATGATGGTGGCGCTGTTGGTCGCCACCATTAGTTCGTTCGGGTTGTGGGCGCTTGGTATGAACCTCTGGTTGATTCTGGGCATCGTGGCAGGTCTCTTCAATCTCATTCCGTTTATCGGGCCCTGGTTTTCCGGGACACTGGCCGTCTTTGTTGCCCTCGTCCTTGAGGACTTCCGTCTGGCGATCTTCGTTGCCCTGCTATTCCTGGGCGTGCAGCAACTCGACAATCATGTGATTTCTCCCCTGGTGTTGCGAGCCACCGTTAAGCTGCACCCATCCCTGATCATCCTGGCCCTGTTGCTTGGCAGTTCGTTGGCAGGGATCCTTGGGCTGATCCTTGCGGTGCCGATTACGGCATTCCTCAGGGTCATCGTTTCTCACTATTGGCGAACGCGGATCCTGGGTGAATCCTGGGAGCAGGCATCGGAAGCCTTCACCGTTGAATACGAACCACCCAGCCCTGAAAGCCTGGCGGGCCGCCTACGGCGGATCGGTCGCATGGAGTTGACCCGTCCGGCCATGCATCACACCGACAGCGATGAGTAATTAGCTCAAAGCCCTGATTGCTCCGGTCACGACCATCGCCGCCAGGACCACGATCAGGAATGGCGCCTTGCGCCAGGCTGCGATTCCGGCGACGGTGACCCCGGCCAGGCGAGCATCGATCGTGATGTGCTGTCCGTCGGCGACGGTGGTGATGACCACCAGTGCTGCAAACAGGGCGATCGGGAGCAACCGGGCCAGATCTGCCAAAGGCTCCGGTAGTCGTGCCAGGTCCAGGACCGTGAAACCGACGAGCTTGAGCAGGTAGGCGCCCACGGTCAGCACCCCGATACCGATCCAGATGGCGGTCATTTGGACATTCCCCGGCCTGCCAAAACCCCCAGCGAGGCCAACAGAATCGGGATGCCCGCCGGAACGAAAGGTACCGCTGCAACGGCGACCACCGCGGCGGTCACTGCCACCAGGATGATGCGTCGGCTACGCAATAGCGGGATGAGCATTGCCAAAAAGGCGGCAGGGAACGCCGCGTCGAGTCCAAGGGCAGCCGGATCACCAAGTTGTGACGCTCCGACATGGCCCAACAAGGTGCCGATATTCCACAG
>CAJQPD010000045.1 GCA_905480085.1 uncultured Acidimicrobiia bacterium | reverse complement strand
CACCCGGGGCCAGATGGCGGCGTTTCTCCACCGGGCCCTCGGGTAGCCCTATGCGATAACCGGGATCCGCTCCTGGGCCGCCAGCACTTTCTCTTCTGGATAGTCGTAGTCCTCCAACTCGCCCGACAGGTAGGCGTCGTATGAAGCAAGGTCGAAATGTCCGTGACCGCACAGCGCCATGAGAATGACCTTTTCTTCGCCAGATTCCTTACAGGCGTTCGCTTCCCGGATGCACTCGGCGATGGCATGAGTGGGTTCGGGGGCCGGAAGGATTCCTTCGGTCCTTGCGAACTGGATGGCGGCGGCAAAACATTCCGTCTGGTGGATGGCGGTGGCCGTCATCAGGCCCAGTTCGTAGAGGTGTGACACCAGTGGTGCCATACCGTGATAGCGCAGCCCGCCGGCATGGATGGGGTCCGGAACGAAGTCATGGCCGAGTGTGTGCATCTTGACGAGCGGCGCCATTCCGGCTGTGTCGCCGAAATCGTAGGCGTAGATACCCTTCGTTAGAGATGGGCAGGCTGCCGGTTCAACTGCCCTGATTTCGGGACTCATGTTCCCCGCCATCTTTTCGCGGATGAACGGGAACGACAGGCCGCCAAAGTTAGACCCACCGCCCGTGCATCCGACGAGCACGTCAGGTGTCTCGCCGGCTTTCTTCATCTGGAGGAGTGCCTCTTCACCGATGATCGTCTGGTGCATAAGCACATGATTGAGGACAGAGCCGAGGGCGTATTTGGCGTCAGGATCGGCCACGGCCATTTCAACGGCTTCAGATATGGCGATCCCGAGGCTTCCGGTGCTGTCTGGATCTGCCTCGAGAATCGCTCTTCCCGAAGCGGTGAGCGGAGACGGACTCGGATGGACGGTGGCACCCCAAACTTCCATCAGAGATCGACGGTATGGTTTGGCGTCGTACGATGCCCGTACCTGCCAGACCTCGCACTCCATGTCGAAAAGCGCACAAGCGAAAGCGAGCGCTGATCCCCATTGACCGGCCCCCGTCTCGGTGGTCAACTTCTTCACACCTTGCTTGGCGTTGTAATAGGCCTGAGGGACCGCGGTGTTTGGCTTGTGGGAACCGGCTGGACTTACGCCCTCATACTTGTAGTAGATCCTGGCGGGAGTGCCGAGCGCTTGTTCGAGACGCCGCGCCCTGTAGAGGGGAGAGGGCCTCCAGGAGCGATAGATGTTGCGAACTTCCTCGGGAATCTCGATGTAGCTCTCCTGGCTGACCTCTTGCATGATCAGTTCCATCGGGAAGAGAGGGGCCAGGTCGTCGGGGCCGATCGGCTGGTGGGTTCCTGGGTGCAAGGCTGGAGGTGGAGGGGCGGGAAGATCGGGGACGATGTTGTACCAATGGGTTGGCATCTCGTCTTCGTCGAGCAAGATCTTTGTGTGGTCGTTCATGGGCTTCATGCTCCTTCCAGCATCGCCAGCTCAACCTACCGCACTGTCTTGGCCTGTGGTCGCCACGCGTCGGTTACATCGTGAACTCAACAAACGCCCAGACCAGCCAGAGAACCCCGATGGCGAGAACGGCGCCGACCTGAATCAGGGCGGCAATGCCGAAACCTTTGAGGGTTCCCTTGGTCGAAACCCAAGCAACGGCGTGGTTTTTGCTGATCTCAAATTCTGCGAGGTACACGCCGACTGCCCCGCCAATGACAAAGCCCACCACCGGAATGGCAAAAAAGCCGACGATCGCCCCTACCAAACCGGCCCAGGTGGCGCGGCGACTGGCCCCGGCGGCCTCTGTGGCACGTTTGGGCACGACGATGCCGAGCCCGAAGGCCGTCGCCGTGACGAGGGTGATGGCGACCATGAAACCAACCGTCAGTGCTGACCATCCCGCCAGGAAGCCGAACGCCAACGCCACGAGCCAGGCCAATCCGACCCCGGGGAAGACCGGGAAGATGCTGCCGACCAGAGCGGCGATCATTCCAAAAGCGACCAGAACGGTCAAGAAGAGGTTCACTGAGGTTGGCTCCACCCGGGCAGGCTAACGAGGGGTTGATGCGACGCCTGGTTATGTACGCTTGGGCTGAAGAAAGGCACGGGGTATGAACCAGGTCATCGAGGGAGTTCATCAGGTATCCAAGGGCGTGAATGCTTTCATCGTCGACGGCGAAGACGGTGTTGTCCTCGTCGACACCGGGCTGCCGAAACGTCACGGGGCGATCATCGATGGCCTTCGCTCGATCGGTCGCTCGGTGGACGATGTCAGAGTCATCATCCTTACCCACGGTCACTCCGATCACTTCGGGGGAGCCGCCGCTCTCATACGGGCGACGGGCGCACCTCTGGTGGTTTCCGAGATCGATACCGCCGTGGTCGAAGGACGCCAGCCGATACCGGCTCCGCCGATCCTGGACCTTCCGGTGGTGAGGCTATTGGTGAATCTCATCCCCAGCCCGGAGGTTGTATCGGTTGACCATCGGGTGACGGCGGGCCGCGTTCCCATCGCACCGGACTTCGAGGTCATTGCAACCCCGGGTCATACCGCGGGGCACATTGCGCTGCTTCTCAATCGGCAGGGCGGGGTGCTGTTTGCCGGCGACTCGGCAATGGCGACAAGACGAGGAGGCGTTCAGCGGGGTCTGATGAATCGCAAGTCGGTCATCTTTGACACGAGCCTGCGAGCGATGGCCGATCGGGATTTCGCTATCGCATGCTTCGGCCATTCGGACCCGATTACCACGAATGCGTCTGGCGCATTCAAGGCCTTCGTCGCCTCTATTTGAGGTCGAGCCCGATGGATGGTGATCGAGGCGATCTCTGCGGCAACGTCCGCTGGTAGCGTTGACCAGATGGCGGATGGAGATCAACCTGGGATGGTCTGGCCGACCTCGGCTGCTCCTCTCATCATTGGGGTTGCGGGCGGTTCGGGGTCAGGCAAGACCACGATCGCTGAGGCGATTGCGTCGAAAGTTGGACCGGAGAGGGCCGCTCGGATTCAGCATGATGCCTATTACCGGGACCTCAGTGATCTTCCCCTTGCGGAACGAGCCGCGGTTAACTTCGATCATCCGGATTCGCTGGAGACCGACCTCCTCATAGAGCATCTCAGACAGCTGCGCGACGGCAAGAGCATCGAGTGCCCCATTTACGACTTCGGTGAGCACGTTCGCTTGAAGAAGTCCGAGACGGTTGCACCTCGATCGGTTTTGATCGTCGAGGGTATCCTGGTCCTGGTCGAGCCAGCCCTTCGGGAACTCATGGATGTTCGGATTTTTGTAGATACAGACAGCGATCTAAGACTGGCCAGGCGCCTTGAGCGAGACGTGGCCGAACGAGGACGCTCGGTGCGGTCGGTCCTGAACCAGTACATGAAGACCGTGAGGCCCATGCATCTTCAGTTTGTTGAGCCATCCAAGCGATACGCCGATGTCGTCATTCCGGAGGGATACAACACGAATGCCGTCGGGGTGGTGACGCGCATGATTGACAGTGTGCTCGCAGAGGAGACAACATGATCGGGGTAGTCGGAGTTGGTGCGATGGGGGCAGCCCTGGTCGAGGGTTTGTTGGCAGCCGGACATTCCCCGGACACCCTTTGTCTCGTCGAGCAGGATGAGACCAAATTGGAGTCGTTCGGTGACCGGGGAGTGCATGTCTCGTCGGAGATGGAGGGGATTCGGACCGCCGACTGGGTCATCGTCGCTGTCAAGCCTCATGCTGTATCGGAGGTGCTTCGTTCTATGGCGGTCCAGCTTAAGCCGACGGCGGTAGTGATCTCGATCGCGGCTGGCATCGATACCCGGTCGATCGAAGCCGAACTTCCTTCGGTGTCGGTCGTCCGGGCAATGCCCAACACGCCGGCCCTGGTTGGTCAGGCGATGATCGGGGTTGCCCCTGGTCGGTTGGCTACGCCTGACCAGTTGCAGGAAGCTTGCGATATTCTCGGAGCTGTCGGTCAGGTTGCCATCGTTGACGAGGCGGACCTTGACGCTTTGACGGCTGTCTCAGGTAGTGGTCCTGCGTACCTTTTCTACCTGGCAGAGGCTCTTGTAGAGGCAGCCCAGGAGCAGGGACTGACCGCCGATCTGGCGGATCAATTGGTACGCCAAACCTTGCGGGGGGCCGGCCTGCTGCTGGCCACGTCGGACGTTGACGCGGTGGAGTTACGGCACCGGGTTACGTCAAAAGGCGGAACGACGCAGGCTGCCATCGAGGTATTCGACTCGGGAGACATGAAAGCCACTATCAGACGGGCGGTCCAGGCGGCCACCGAACGATCTCGACAACTGAGAGGTGACTCGTGATACAACTAACCGTCGGTTCGGAGGCGCCCGCGTTCTCCCTTCTCGATCACACCGGCGTCCCGCGCGCCATCGACCGGGGCAGCAAAGCCATACTTTTCTTCTATCCGGCTGCGTTTACTCCCGGGTGCACCGGCGAGGTGTGCGACTTTCGCGATCGAACCGATCGACTGGAGGCTGCCGGCTACCAACTGTTCGGTGTCAGCCCCGACCCGGTGCAAAAGTTGGCTGACTTGGCCGCCGAATACGAACTCCCGTACCCACTGCTGTCCGATGAGGATCACGCAGTCGCTGATGCGTATGGGGCCTGGGGAGTGAAGAAGAATTACGGCAAAGAGTACGTCGGGCTGATCCGGTCAACCATC
>CAJQPD010000044.1 GCA_905480085.1 uncultured Acidimicrobiia bacterium | reverse complement strand
GCCAAGGCGAACGGGCCATCGTTGAGTTCACCCTTCCCGAATTGGGGAGGTACATGTTTCACCCCCATCAACACCACATGGCAGAAGCCGGCGCGATGGGATGGTTTGCGGCGATCTAAACCGCCTCCCGGGCCCGCCCGGCCACTGACATGACCGCGTCCAATAGGGCGGCTTTCTGGTTCTCGACGTTGACGTCCGTGAGGTTTCGTATGGGCCGCCAGATCATGCCAAGCGCTGAAACCGACAACACCCGTCCGACCGACGAACGCCGGTCCCCGCGAATCGCATGGCGCATCGCCTGGTTGGTAGCCCGAAGTCGCTTTCCAACCAGCGGGTGGCTGGACACGGCCTTGTCTCCGTCGACCCAGACAACAATGTCGCGATGTTCGAGCAAGGCGCCGAGATAGTCGGCCAACATGAGCTCAAGCTCGTCAGGAAAACCAGGATGGCGAGGGTAACAAGCCACCACACGTTCAAGAGAAGTCAGGAGCGGGTCAACCAACTCGATCAGCAAATCGTCCTTTGATTCGAGGTGGTAGCCGAACGCGGCTTTACTCATGCCGACCTCGCCAACCAGGTCGGCAACGGAGACCCCATCGAAGCCCTTCTCGGCGAACAGTCGGAGTGCGGCCTTGAGGAGTTCGTCGCGGCGGTTCACGTTTTCAACATACTCACTTGACGATCGTACAGTACAGACCCTAGATTAATCACCCTCCGGACCGCCGTCAAAGGACGACCCCATCCGGTAGACCACAGCCTCACATCGCCCAGAAAGACCATTCGTATGCACAAACCAACCCGTCAGCGCCAGGAGCACCCGGGAACCCCAAGCCACAAGGCAGGGCGAGCCTACAAGGGGGCCAACCTCGTGGCCCAGCACGATGCTTCGGCCAAAAAGAACGTTGGTAGGGCGAGCGCCGCCAAGAAGCCGGCTGCCAAGAAGTAGCCAACCGTATAGAGCCTTAACGGGCTATTTGGCGAGCACGATCCCGTATACAAACCCCAGGGGTCCCATACGCCACAACTTGTCTACCCGCAGCGGGGCGTCTGCGTACAGCTCTTCGGGTGGCGCCAACTTGTCGAGCGAACGGTGCAGGTACCGGTACGACTCGCGTCCTCCCACCGCTGCGCCGATCGCCGGCAGAACGACCGCAGATCCAGCCCGATGCAACCCGGCAAGAAACCGGTTCTTTGGGCGTCCCAGGTCGACGATCGCCGCTTTACCTCCGGGCTTGAGGACGCGTTCGATCTCGGCCAGCGTGTCTGCCACCGAGGTGAGGTTGCGAAACACGTACGCCGAGAACACTGCATCAAACGAGTCGTCAGGAAACGGAAGCGATTCGCCGTAGCCAACCACCTTTTCGTCCATCGGATTGATCTTCAACATCTCGAACTCCGGATCAAGGCCGACGACCTCGAAGCCGGCCAGGACCGGGAGAGCTGCGCCGGTACCCGTGCCGAGGTCGAGCAGACGCCCCCGGGGCAGTTCGGCAATAGCCCGACGACGCCAGTTCTGTTCCTGGCCGAACGAGAGCACCTTGTTGATGAAGTCATACGTGCCGGCAATGTCTGTGAAGACACCGTCAGAATTGCGGGGAAGTGCCACTCGATCAGGCGCCGAGGACGTCGAACCCGACATACGGGCGGATCGCCTCCGGGAGGAGCACCGTGCCATCGGACTGTTGGTGATTCTCGATGATGGCCAGAATGGTTCGACCGACCGCCACGGCCGTGCCGTTGAGAGTGTGAATCGTCCGGTTGCCGGTGTCGTCTTTCATCCGTATCTTGAGCCGTCGGGCCTGATAATCGGTCGTGTTCGAACAGGAGGTAATTTCCCGATAGGCTTTTTGTGAGGGAATCCATGCTTCGATGTCGTACTTCTTGGCAGCACTCGATCCCAGGTCACCGGCCGCCACGTTCATCACCCGGTAGGGCAACTCGAGGGCCTGGACAATCCGCTCCTCCATTCCAAAGAGGAACTCGTGTTCGTCCCAGGATGTGTCCGGATGACAGAACGAAAACATCTCGACCTTGTCGAACTGATGGACCCGGAAGATTCCCCGAGTGTCCTTCCCGTAGGTGCCTGCTTCGCGCCGGAAACAGGTCGAGAATCCCGCGTACCGGATCGGTAGCTCACCGGTCAGGATCTCGTCCGCGTGCAGGGCCGCCAAAGGCACTTCGGCCGTACCGACCAGGTAAAGATCGTCGTCACCAAGCGAATACACTTGCTCGCGGTCGGCCGGGAAAAACCCTGTTCCAAACAGGGCCTCCTCCCGAACCAGTACGGGAGGAATCACCGGAGTGAAACCCTCGCCGGACAGCAGCTCGAGCGCCCATCTGACGAGCCCAAGTTCAAGCATCACCGCCTGGCCCTTCAGATACGCAAAACGCGAGCCAGACACCTTCGCCCCGGCAACGACATCGATAATCCCCAGAGCCTCTCCGATGTCCTGGTGGTCGCGAACCTCAAAATCGAATACCCGGGGAACCCCCCACTGCTTGATTTCGACGTTGTCGGCGTCTGTTTCACCTGTCGGGACCGATTCGTGAGCAAGATTGGGAACGGTGACCCACAAGGCATCAAACTCAGATTGGAGTTCGTCGGCATTCGCCGACAGTCGTTTGTACTCGTCGGCTAGCACCGCGGCCCGTTCGACCGCAGCTGGTCGCTCTTCGGCGGATAGGGTTGCGATCTCTTTGCCAATAACCTTCTGATCAGCCCTGGCCTCCTCGGCACTCCTACGGATCAGGCGCAGCGAGGCATCAAGCTCGACAAGTCGACCAACGTCGATCTCGGCTCCACGCCTGGTCAGGCTGGCCCTCAGGTCGTCGGGTCGTTCGCGGAGCAGGTTGATGTCAATCATCGCGTTTTGATCCTAGGGGGTCGTCGTGGTCGTGCTGTCGGGAATTTGCGCATCCTGACTGATAAAGATCTCCAGAGTTTCAGCGCCCGGAGCATTGACGTCGACCACTTCGGTGAGGGCCCGCACGGAAATCAGGTACCGCTGGCCCCCTTCGACTGGCAGGTCGACAAAACTGACCGCCCCCTGGGCGTTGGCTTCGAGGAGATCAATTGTTTCCGATCTCTGTATTGGCTCGCCAGAACTGGCGTCTTGCATGGTCAGGGCAATCGTCAAGTTGCTCTCGGGTAGGTTGCCACCGTTAAACACCACCACCTGGACGGTAACGGTCTCTGTGTACGGGAGCCGGTCGGCGTCAAAGCCTTCACTGCCGCCCATCGGAGCAGGGTCGGTTACAAGGTTGCTGATCTCAAGGGCTCGCTGGCCGGTCAATACTTCCGAGGATCGAAGGCGGTCGCTCAGGCTCATGATGAAGCCGGTCGTCACCGAGTCAACCGGTACAAAGCGAACGTCGGGCATCTGGGTTTCCGGAATATCCAAATCGAGTCGCACCGCGTCGAGTTCCTGGATCAGAACTCGGTACAGCTCGTCGGCTACCCGTAGCTCGGAAACGGCTGCAGCCAACTCGGCGTCACCCAGTCCCGTAGTTGGAAGGTCGACAACCTTAAGGGTCGCTTCCTTGAACGACGTCACGCCCGCCTGCCAGCGTTCAAAGGTGGTCACGGCCAGCCGGCGGGTCCCCCGCACGTCAGCAGGCAAGTCTTCCGGCGGCGGCATCATTTCCAGAGCCTTGGCGATCGAGTCCTCAACTTGCTCGATGGCTGCCACGTACTCGTCGCGACCCATGAGAAGCGGTCCGGTGGCCAGCTCGAAAAAGCTGTCAGCGTCTGATCTGAGGTCGAGCGCAATCTCGGTGACGGTGTCATAGAAGTCCCGGGACGCCACCTTGCCGGTCCCCAACGAGCCAAGCAGCAGCGAGATGGCAATAGCCCCCGACAGAAGCACGGGGAGAATCAGCTTGCGGCGGCGTCGCCGGCCACGTGGTTCGGGAAACATGCGTTCCTATTAAGGGGAGTAGAACATTAGACCGCTCCGTGCGGTGACGGTTCCTATCCGTACCGTCATCGCTCGTTTA
>CAJQPD010000043.1 GCA_905480085.1 uncultured Acidimicrobiia bacterium | reverse complement strand
CGAATATTTCCGGAGTGCTGCGCCCGATCGGAAACCACCCCAGGTACACCCAGAAAACGATGAGCATGACAATGGCAAACCAGAACAGCGGCATGGCGGCTCCGCTGATCGAAATGATCCGGGTGATGTGATCGGGCAGTTTGTTACGGCGCGCTCCGGCGTAGGTGCCGAGCCCGATACCGAGTGACACGGCGACAACTGCCGAGGCAACGGCCAGTTCCATGGTTGCTGCCAACTTGTTGGGAAACACCGCAGTGACCGGGGCGGCCGCAACGCCTGACCAGCCGAGGTCACCCTGGAGGACCCCACCCGCCCAATATGCGTACTGCACGGGGACCGGTTCGTCGAGGTGGAACCGGGCCTCGATTTCGGCAACCTCTTCTGAAGACATCTCGTGTGAGAGGTAGATCGCCACTGGAGATCCGCCAATCCGGGTCAACCCGAAGACGATGATGGACACGCCGACAATCAGGAACGGCAGCACAATCAGGCGTCTCAGTATGTAGTCGCGTATCTGCACTGTCAGCCCCCTTCATGATGTGGGGCCGGTCCCTGCGCTAGGCAAGGACCGGCCCCGTCTCGCTCGATCTATTTGTCGATTAAGGCGAACCTGAGTGACGGACGTGGCCACAGCGGGTTGGATTCCCAACCTTTCAGCCACGTGCGGTAGGCGGCCACGACGCCTTCCTGGCCAGCGATCAGCCACATCGGGTCGTCGTACAACATGAACTGCAGTTCGGAGTAGATCGCAGCTCGAGCATCTCGATCGAGCTCGACCTCAGCGGCATCGATCAGGTCGCCGACCTTCTGCGAATCGGCGTAGCCATTGGCGAAGCCGTGGATCACTCCCCACTCGCCGTCCGGATGCTGGTACGAGGACATGTAGGAATGCGGATCCGCGAACGGATCAGCGTTCTTCACCCACATCGCGTACTCAATCGGATCCTGGGCATGGGCATCGTCGAACTGCGCTTCTGCCACGGCCAGCACTCGCACCTCGATATTGCAGGGGAGTGACTCAAGTGAGTCCTTGAGTACCAGGGCGGCTGTCTCAAACAGGTTCGCTTCTTCGGTGATCACCGATACGACAAACCCGTCGGGGCAGTAGCCGGCCTCGGTGAACAATTCCTCGGCCATGGCCAGATCCTGTGCTCCATATACCGGAGCGGCGGGATCGTATCCGAAGATCCCCTGCGGGATGTAATGGGGGTTGAAGTCGCCGAACCCGCCCAATGCTCCGTTGATGAAGCCCGCATAGTCGAACGCGTGATTGAAGGCACGGCGTACAAGCGGGTCGTGGAAGAAGTCGGTGGGGATCGTATCCTCTGCCGGCAAGGCTCCTTCAGGGATGTTCAGGTTGAAACCGATGTGGATCGGTTCCACCGTCAATCCTTCGCCGAAGATCGTTACGCCTTCGGCGCCTTCGATATCGCCGATGAACGAAGGATCAGCTTCGATCGTGTCGAAGTCTCCGGCGCGGAGACCGAGAACGCGAACATCTGGCGTCGGACCGATTTCGATTCGGACGTCCAGGAAAGCGGGAGTACCCCAGTAGGCATCGTTGATCGAAAGCTGAATATTCTCGCCACGATTCCAGGCGGTCAGCGTGTAGGGCCCGGTGCCAGCTACGTTTCCCTGCATGTAGTCGTTCTGTTCGCCGGCGACGATGCCGCCGTTGGCTTCAACCGCCTCCTCGCTAACAATCGATGAGACCATGGCAACCACCGCGGTGTTCAGGAATGCGGCGCTCGCCTTCTGCAGTTCAACCTCGACGGTGAAGTCGTCAACGACTCGAACCTCGGTGACGATGTCGCTCAGGACCCCTGCGGCTCCTTCCGGGAGATCCATCTCCATGACTCGATCCCATGAATACTTCACGTCTGATGCGGTAAAATCGGTGCCGTCGTGGAAGACGACGCCCTCGCGAAGTTTGAATGTGTAGGTCAGTCCGTCTGCCGAAATGAGTCCGTTGTCGACGGTTGGAACCTCAGTTGCGAGGCCTGGCACTAGATCAGGACCTCCGGAGCCAATCTCCAACAGGCGCTCATAGACCTGCAGGATGACGGTCTCTCCGCCTTCACCCGGTTCAACCTGAGCGGGGTCAAGTGTGCTCGGCTCGTCATCGGCCGCGTGAACGAGAAGCCCGGGGTTCTTGACCTCATCGCCGCCGGTCGGGGCGTCCGTGGTCTCAGTGTTGTCGCTGGGTTGGGTCGTTTCGGTGGTAGCGGAGCTACAAGCGGCTGCCACCATGGTTAGGGCCAGTAATAACGCGGCCAACCTCAAGGGTGAGGGTCTCATCGGGTCTTTCCTCCATAGTCTCCCTCAAGACCTATGGTCCCGAGGTTCTGCAATCGATTGCACTCACAACCTACCCCGCTTCACTTCATACAGTCAAGTGGATCCGGAATATCGCCCTGAGTTCGATCGATGCGCGTTTTTCGGTCGGATCCCCTCGGGCGCGTGCCCGTTCGCGCTCGGCGAGACCAATTGCCGAACTGGTGATACCGGCGACCCGGCATCAAGCCAGGTGGACCGAGTCTCCCGGGTTGACGGTGCCGCCGGCCGTCACACTGGCATACCACCGTGAATACCCCGGATGCTTGGCGTGAGACAGGCGGGTGAAATCACCGTCGCTGAACCACGGAGCGTTCTGGGAACAGGGTACCGCCGGTGCCGTCAGACGGCAGAGCACCTCGCCGATCTCGATTTCCAAACCGGCGCGGAGTTTCGACCAGTCGAGCCCCCGGATTGTGATGTTTTCGCCGGCAGACCCGTAGGTGATCGGGTGGCCTTGGACCTGGAACTCGTCGACGACTTCGGCGCTGAACAGGCACAGTGCCTGAAACGGTGCTCCGTGGTGTCGGCGGGTGGCTTGCCGGTCGCCCACCACTCCCGTCTTGTCAATGGTGCCGGTCAGTAATGGAAGCTTGGGGAGGCCCCCGCCCGACCCGGACACCTGGACGACTTCTCCGGTGCCTAGATCCACGAGATCGCCGAGCGCGATTCGGATGGCGGCGATGGTGGCTTGCTGATGGAGGACAGCGTGGGCCAGATGTCGGACGGCGAGGCCAACCGTTTCGTGACCGGTGTTGGCTTCAGGTATCGACCCGCCCAACGCGGCCGGGGTCAAGTCTTTCAGAACGGCCATGGTCAGGTCCGTTTCGTGGCCGAGTGACTGGAGTACTGGTTGGAATGAACTCTCCCGGCCGTCGTCGGCCGGCTCGGGACCGCCGATCGCGTGAACAATCATCGCTCGAACCGTGTGGAGAAACTCCGATAGGCCGATGATCTGGTCGGCGATCGATGCCGACGCGTCGTCCGGGTGTTGATCCAACAACTCAGGTCGCATCGACTCGCAGGCTAGGTCGACAAAGTCGGTGGCCTGGCCGACGGTCCTGATGGCGTCCGGCATGTCCCAGGTTTCGATGTCGAACCCGCACTCGGCGCAGTCGGACACAAATGGATAAAACGATGTGATCATCGGGAAAAACCTAGCGCGGAATCGAGTCAACTTCACCCAGCTTTATGGACGGTCGGGCTGACCCGGAGGAGCAGGATGGTGGCGATGATGGCGAGAGCGGATCCGGTTCCGAATGCTGCGCCCGGTCCGAGAGTGGTGTAGAGGAAGCCAAAAAGGAGGCTGGCCGGGAGGGCGGTGAGTCCGACCGAACCGTGATAGAAACCGAAGGCTCCGCCGCGGGCTTCGGCCGGTGCTAGCGAGGCGACCCAGGCCCTCTCGACCGGTTCGGTCAATCCGAAGTAGATCCCGTAGGCCATGAACAAGATGACCAGACTCGTTGTGTCTGTTGTCAGTCCGAACCCGAGATAGATGACCGCATAGAGAACCCATCCAGTACCAATCAGCCCGCGGCGGCTAACCCGATCAGACAGTTGGCCGCCATAGAGATTGGCAACCAGCTTCACTAGATGGTGTAGCGACCAGAGCACTGCCACCCAGGCGGGAGCGAAGCCGACGTCGGTGAGGCGAAGCAACAGGAAGGCGTCGGTGCTGTTGCCAAGGGTGAAAATGATGACGGCAAATAGCAACCGCCGAAACGATGAGTCCGTGGCTCGCCATCCTTCGATGAGGGACTGAGGCTCCCCGGTGGCGATCGGTCGGTCTCCAGGCTCTTTCACCACGTAGACCAGGACCAACATGACGATGACTGCCGGGACTGCCGCCAGCAGAAACACTTGACGCAGTCCGATCCCGGGAATCAACAGAAGGCCGGCCGCCACCAGTGGACCGGCGACCGCGCCTGCGTGGTCCATGGCTCGGTGCAAACCATACGCGGCTCCCAGGCGAGCTTGGGGAGTCACATCGGCGATCAGGGCGTCGCGGGGAGAGCTTCGAATCCCCTTGCCGATGCGATCGGCGAATCGGAGCACAACGACGACTGGCCAAGCCACGACGAGTCCGATCAGCGGTCGGGCGAGTCCTGATATGCCGTAGCCGGATACGACGAGCGGTTTGCGGCGTTGCATTCGATCCGCCCAGCGACCGGAGAAGACCTTGAGTACGGCGGCCGTGGATTCGGCAATGCCTTCGATCGTCCCGAGCGCCAGCGCCCCGGCCCCCAGAACCGTTACGAGAAATGCCGGTAGCAGGGGGTAGATCATCTCACTGGAAAGGTCCGTGAAGAAACTGACGAAGCCGAGAGCTACGACGGTTCTTGGCAGGGTTCCCAACGAGGTCCGGAGCGAGATCCGGGGTTCCTCAGCCACGCGCTGTCGTCTTCAAGACCAAGAGGCTGATCGCCGTCTCCTTTTCGGTCAGGAGGTTAGCGACGCCCCGGGGGTCAGAGACGGACTTGGAGACTGGTCGAGCGTCGTTTGGAGGGCGGCACGCAGCGGTGATGGTTTCTGATCGAGGCACCGATGCGGAAGGTTGATCCGGAAGCAAGCACCTCCCAGGATATCGGATTCTTCATAGGAGGCGCTGCCGCCGTGCGAGCTTGCGACGGCCGCCACAACGGCCAAGCCAACGCC
>CAJQPD010000042.1 GCA_905480085.1 uncultured Acidimicrobiia bacterium | reverse complement strand
TGGAGGCATCGACTTCAGCGACGCCGTCACCACCCTCGACTACCTCTTCACAGGGGGTAGCATCGGCTGCGAAAAAGCCGCCGACAGTAACGACGATGGTGCGACCAACATCGTCGACGGCATCGCCCTGCTCGGCTACCTGTTCAGCGGCACCGGCGACCTGCCGATGCCCTTCCCCACGTGTGGGATAGACCCGACGAAGGATACTTTAGAGTGTGAAACTTTTACTGTTTGTCCCTGAACGTTGATCGCATCCAGGCTTTGATCACATCCAAGCTTTGATCGCATCCAGGCGTTGATCACATCGAAATCTTGGGTGGGATAGAGCCCCCGCCCTGAAACTGAAACAGCCCCGCTCCTGTTGAACAGGGGCGGGGCTTTTCCATTTCAAGGTCTCGATCAAGGGCAGCGGGTCGGCCCGAATTCACAATCGAGTGTGTCGGCGGTGGGATCCTGCCCACATTCAGGAAATGGTGTCGACGGCGGGGCGGCCCCTGAAAAGAGCACGCCCAGTAAAGCGACGGGGTCTCCGATATCGATGTTGCCGTCGTCGTTGGTGTCGAGGGCGTCGCCACAGAAACTTTCAAGACCCCCGAACAGATAGTTGAGTGCGAAGATGGCATCCCCGATATCCACAGAGCCGTCGATATTGCCATCGCCGCGGATGAACGGGGGAGGATCTCCGATGACCAGATGACCCAGAACGGACGAGAGTCGATCCACCAACGTCATGGTGTCACCGAGGTATTCGGAGAGAAGTGTCGATGAAGTGACGACCCGATGGGACCCTCCGAGTAGGAAGTTGTTGTGGTACACCGCCGTGATCTGGTCATCGACGGACAGGTTGCGGAAGATGGCTCCCGAAGCATTCCCCATCGGCATCAAACTATCTACATCTTGGCCCGACCCCCCGTATTCCGCAGACAGATCGGAAAGGTCGAGGCCCACTTCCGAATCGAGTCCTTCCAGCGCTGCAACCTGACCCGTTTGCGAACCTGGATCGATGGCGGTGACACCAGAAAGACTCGCAAGCTCCGCGGAGATGCTCGATCCGACGTCGGCACCTTCGATGTAGAGCGATCCCCCCACGGTGAGAAACTGACTCAGCAGTTCATTGGAGATCTGTGACAGAGGTTGTTGATGGGGGCTTTCTCCGAGGAGTACCCACGCCACCCGATTGAACTCAGGTCGATCGGATCCGAATTCTCCGTTGAGGTGAGAGAGCACCTGCTCATCGCCTCGAATCACTTTCGGAGTTCTTCCCAGTTCAGAGAGATTGCTTTCCAGACACAGGCTTTCCGTCAGGTCGCCCTGCTCCTGTACCAGAATCAGGTCGGTCACCAGGGAGAGGGGAACCTGCTCGGTGGCGTCGACGGTGACGGTCTTGTAGTCGGGGTTACATGTGGGATCCGCAGGATTGAAGGTGAGCTCGTAGCGATGCACTCCCGTCGGGGAAGGATCGGTGAAGGTGTTTCCATCGACCTGACCGATCAGTATTCCATCTCGCCTGATTTCCACACTTTCGATGACTCCTGGTCCCACCGGTTCCCAATCGACAACGACGATCACTGGGCAGTCAGGACAGGTGGAAACGACGACGGAAACATCGACCGCAGGCAGACAGGAGCAATTCTGACAGATCACATGACGGGTCCAGTTCAGCGGATCTTCGGTGGCCAAATCGTCGGTGAACTCCTGCACGATCTCGACATTGGCAACGACACTCTGGGCCTGGATATCCCGTTGGGTCACATTCAGCGTCAAGGGGACCTCGTCGCAGCCGGTACTGAGGGTTCCAGCGGCTGTTTTTCCGACTCGGTAGTCCAGATTGTTGATGAAGATGGATCCGGAGGGGGGAAACACCTCGGCGACTCCGACGAAGGTGAATCCTCCATCGTCTTCGGCGTACAGGCTGGTTGCTGTATGACCCCAGTTATAGCCCCCGTACTTCATCCCGGCCAGATAGGTGCCTCCCGCATCGAATTGAACGATGGCTGCGGCACCATCCTTGGCGGCAAAGGTCAGGGTTCCGTCGTCGGCATGACGTAGGGTGCCATTGGCAACCTCGTTTTCCCCTGGAAGGACATTAGAGATGAATCGATACCACTGGGGGATTCCAGCGTTGTCGACGGTGAACAGTTCTGTGCCTCTACTGTCGAATGCCACCTGCAACACGCTGCCGACCACGGCGATTCCATCGGGAAGCACTCTCAGCGATTCACCGCTGTTGATTTCTCGATATTCGGTTCCGTCAGGAGTCACTAATACGGTGGGATAACGACGACCAGTGACGGGATTGCCCGTCCCATCGACGACGAACAAAATCGTTTCCGTCTCGTAGTTGGCAACGGCGGCGGGACTCAGCGTGTGGCCCGTGACCACGAAGTTGCCGTTCGGCAGAGCTTCGACATCCTTGAAGGCCGTCACACTGGGACTGACATCTCCCATCGAGTAATACTTCATCCACATCATCATGCCGTTGTTATCGATTCGCAGCAGGAAGCCCTTGTCCGCAACATTGAAGCCATCTCCATACATCAGCGTGCCGCACAGGATGTAGCCACCCGCGCACTTCTTCATCTCGATCTTGGTGGAGTAGTGCTTCGAGGGTCCGTGACCGTAGCGGTGTAGCCACATTTGATTGCCGGCGACATCGGTTTTCATGGCAAAGATGCTGGATGTGGCGACGATTCCGCTAGCATTCCAGTTTCCGCTGTGGCCTGCCATCACGTAGCTTGATGGGTCGTCATTTGCGAGGCGCACCGCACTGGCGCGAGCGACATCGCCGACCTTGTAGCCTCGATTCCAAACCACTTGGCAGTTTGCGTTCATCCGGGTCAGGGTGGCCGACCGGCTCACCGGGGGCGCAGGTCAGGTATTCACCGCCATCGACTGATCCCCGGAGATGATATAGCCATTGTCGATGGTTTTTTCGATACAACTAGGGCGGTCATCAAACCCACCTCCTGTGAGGTGGTGAAAGGTCTGCCCCTGCACAAGACCACTGCAGAATAAAAGCATTGCCAGGGCAGTAGAGGGAAGAACTGTTATGGGTCGCATGATATCTCCTTTATTGGAGTGAACTGAACTGCTGCTAAAGCAGCCCCCGTTGGTCAATGCCTAAGGAGAATAGAATCCGGATTCTGAATCACATCGGACCATCGCACTGCTCGGCGACCTCTTCAGCGGTCCTGGCAGCGCTGGTGAGCGGTCCTTGTCCG
>CAJQPD010000041.1 GCA_905480085.1 uncultured Acidimicrobiia bacterium | reverse complement strand
TTCGGAGCGACTTGGATCATGGGTGCGTCCAGACTAATTGAGCCTGCCATCGTAGTAATCGCCTGGCAGGTGGGCGGATGGCTGCCGGGTACGGACGTTTGCCGGTCTTCCCCCGTATAGGAGGCCATCCGGGATTTCCAGGCGAGGGCGAGTCCAAACCCGGCCGTGGGGTCGGTCCGATGATCTGGAGGTTGGTCTAGAGTCGTCGAAATGCATCCAACCGATCCTGGTAGCGGCCTTTCCGAAGTTGACTTTTCAGTTGTCGGGCCGCGGATCGGTGAGCGGTTCCCCGACTTGGAACTGCCAAACCAATCAGGTGAGATGATCGATCTCCATGAGTACCGGGCTGGTCGGTCGGCGATGATCAACTTTCATCGGTCAGCTGATTGGTGACCCTGGTGTCGGATGCAGCTGGTCGAGCTGCAACGCAACGTATTTGAGAAACAGGCCACCGATGTCGCGGTCTTAGCCGTGTCCTACGATCCCGTTCAGGTTCTTGCTGACTTTGGCACCAAGAATGGGATCAAGTTTCCGCTGTTGTCCGATGTCGGCTCCCGGGTCATGGGCGAGTTGGGTCTGCTCAACCCGAATATGCCCGAGGAAACCGGATATTGGGGGTTCACCTACGCTGAGAAACACCAGGGTTTGCCGTACCCTGGCACGTTCCTGCTTGACAACGCCGGGGTGGTCCTAGACAAGGTGTTCGAACGAAGTCACCGGGTTCGGATGGGGGGCAACGTTTTGTTGGACCGCCTCGGATTGAACGCCCTGGGAGGTGGAACCGTGGTCACCGCATCGGGGCCGGCAGTCACGGCGGCCGCCTGGGCAGACGCCGATGAGTACTTCCCCAATCAGGTCATGCGGGTGACCATTCGGCTGGCGGTCGAAGATGGTTTTCACGTGTATGTGCCGCCGAACCCGCCCGGGTTTACCGGGTTGACGGTGGAGATATCAAGCCAGGATGACGTCTTCATATCTCCGTTCCCGGTGCCCACCGGCCACGTGTTCTCGGTCGAAGGCTTCACGGAGGAGTTCAATGTGGTCGAGGGTGACATCGAGGTGGCCGTGCCGTTCTACATTCAGCAGAACCTCGAAGCGGTCACCATTCCGATTCGTATCACCTATCAAGCCTGCAACGACACGACCTGCCTGCCACCGGTCGGGCTGGATCTGGCGATCGATCTGCGAGAAATCCGCGCCTGAACCCCGGAGTCGGGATCGCCAGGATGTAGCACCAATCACTGCGGCGAGATGCCGCCAATGCACACGTATTTGGTCTCAAGGTATTCGCTGAGACCGTAGTGCGAGCCCTCGCGCCCGATACCTGACTCCTTGACCCCGCCGAACGGGTGGAGTTCGGTCGAGATCAAACCGGTGTTGACGCCGATCATGCCGTATTCGAGGCCCTCGCTGACCCGGAAGATCCGGCCAATATCGCCGGCATAGAAGTAGGAGGCCAGGCCGTACGTTGTGTCATTGGCCAGGGCGATCGCTTCGGCCTCGGTCGAGAACCGGTAGAGGGGGGCGACGGGTCCGAAGATCTCCTCACGGGCGATACGCATATCCTGGGTGACGTTGGTGAGGACGGTCACTTCGTAATAGGTCCGCCCCAGGCGATGGCGCTTTCCGCCGGTGAGAACGCTCGCTCCGTGCTGGAGGGCATCACCGACCAACTCCTCAACCTTGGCGAGGGCGGCGTCGTTGACGAGCGGACCGATCTCGGTCCCGTCTTCGATGGCGGGACCGACCGCAAGCGCACTCACCGCTTCGGCGAATTTCTTGGAGAACTCGTCGTACACACCATCCTGGACATAGAGACGGTTGGCACAGATGCAGGTTTGACCGCTGTTTCGATACTTCGACGCGATCGCTCCCTGAACCGCCGCATCGATGTCGGCATCGTCGAACACGATGAACGGGGCATTGCCGCCGAGTTCGAGAGAGACATTTTTGACGGTGTCCGACGCGTTGCGCATGAGCAACTTGCCGACCTGGGTCGAACCGGTAAACGAGATTTTCCGGATGATGGGGTTGGTAGACAATTCCTGACCGACCGGAGCCGGATCATTGGTGGTGACCAGGTTGAGCACTCCGTCCGGGACGCCCGCCCGCTCGGCCAGGGCTGCCACTGCCAATGCGGTGAGCGGGGCATCCTCGGGCGGTTTGACGACCGAGGTACACCCGGCGGCGAGGGCCGGTGAAACTTTGCGGGTGATCATCGCCAGTGGGAAGTTCCAAGGGGTGATGGCCGCGACCACCCCGATTGGCTGTTGAAGCACGAGCAATCGTTTAGTGACGTCATGAGTCGGGATCACCTCGCCATAGGCCCGTTTGCCTTCTTCGGCGAACCATTCGACGAAGTTGGCGCCGAAGGCGACCTCGCCGCGCGATTCGCGGATCGGTTTGCCCATTTCGAGCGTCATGATCCGTGCGAGGTCTTCTGCATTCTCCATGATGAGGGCATACCAGCGCTTGAGAATGGTGGCCCGTTGCTTGGCAGTGAGGGCTCTCCAACCCGGGAGGGCACGATTGGCGGCATCGATGGCCCGAACGGTTTCAGCCACGCCCATATCGGGAACCGAGCCGATCAGTGACCCATCGGACGGGTTGGTCACATCGAAGGTCGCACCAGAGTCCGCATCGACCCATGCGCCATCGATGAGTGTTTGAGACCGGAGCAGCGTCGGGTCGTTCAGTTCCATCATTGGTTACGTCCTTCGTGGTCGCCAGGTTTGATCGGTCGGCCGGTCCGATTGGTGATCGCCGACACCCCTACGGTCCATCGTATATGATCTGCAGGCCGAGCGGAGACCGCACGAGGTAGCTTCGTCGGCTTGCCACCGAAGGGACCGAAATGTTTAAACACGCATCTTTTCTTGATGTCTCCGAGGGCCTCCAGCCCGGGCAGTTCACCGTCGGCAACCGAAGCGAATTGTCTTCGCTCGACGAGCTGCCCGACATCTACCGCCAACTTCTTGACACTCCGGTTACGGCCGTATTGGCTGTCATCGGCGGGGATGGAAGATCGAGCTTGACGCCGGTTTGGTTCGGGTATCACGGTGACCGTGTCCTTCTCAATTTTGCCGATCATCGTAAGAAGACCTCCTGGTTGCGTGACAATCCGCAGGTCACGATCATGCTCATGAATCCCGCCAATGCCTATCACTGGTTGAGCATCAAGGCAACGGTCGTGAACGAGGTCCACGAGGATGGCCCCGATGGTCATCGGGCGACCAGCACGATTGACGAGGCGTGGACCAAGTACACGGGAAATGAGGCTCCGTACGGGTTGCGGGACCCCTCCAAAGACGAGCGTCGTGTCCTGTTCGAGTGTGCGGTTGACTCAGTGGCTACATTCGGGCAGCCATAGGTTGCGTTCGCGAGTTCTGATCGCCGGCGGATCGATTGGTGGTTTGACGACCGCTGTTCTTCTGCGGGATCTCGGTTACGACGTGCAGGTTTTTGAGCGGGCCAGTGTCGCACTCCAGGAACGTGGAACCGGCATCGTCGTTCTACCCATTACCGAGAGATATTTCACGGAAGGGAATCTTGGTCACGACAACCGTGTGAGCCTCGAACTTTCCGACTGGACTTATCTTGACCGGTCCGGAGCAGTTATCTCAGCCGACCCCGATCACTTTCGGTTTAGCGGGTGGAGCACGGTGTACCGCGCTCTTCATGATGCGTTCGATCCTGATCGATACCACCTCAATTCGGAGATGGTCGGGTTCGATCAGCGGCCAGATGGGGTGAGCTTGCATCTCGCCGACGGTCGGCGAATCGAAGGTGATCTGTTGATCTGTGCTGATGGCCTCTCATCAACCGCTCGTGGCATTCTGCTACCGGAGGTTGCCCCGACGTACGCAGGCTATGTCGCCTGGCGGGCCATTACACCCGAGCAAGACCTCAGCCAGGCGACCCTCGCCGCGCTGAGCGATGCCATGTTGTATCAGGTCCTCGATCACAGCCACATCCTCGTCTACGCCATTCCGTCTCCCTCGGGCAGCATCACGCCGGGGGAGCGCACGGTGAACTCGGTTTGGTATCGCAACTATCCCGACGACGGGGCCTTTGCCGACCTGATGACCGGCATCGACGGTGAGCGGAGAAGCGGGACGATGCCGCCCGGCATGATTCGGCCCGAGTTCGTCGAGGAGATGCGCCAGTCGGCCCGCGAGACGCTTGCCCCGGCGATCCGGGAAGTGGTACTCGCCTGTGAGGAACCGCTCATTCAGGCAATTTTCGATCTTGAGGTACCGAGGATGGTGTTTGGCCGGGTCTGTATCCTCGGCGATGCCGCTTTTGGGCTGCGGCCGCACGTGGCGGCCGGTCAGGCCAAGGCGTGTGCTGATGCCTGGGCACTGCATGACGCCCTCGTCGAGGTAGACCATGACCTCGATGCCGCGCTAGCCGTTTGGGAGCCGCGCCAACTGCAACTCGGTCGAAGCGCCGTTGCCAAAACCCGGGCGATGGGCGATCGATCACAGGTGGCGGGGACCATGGTCGCCGGCGACCCGGCCTGGAAATTCGGCCTGTGGGAACCCGGCAACTGATAAAAGGCGTCTGGTCGGACGCACCTGCTTGTTCAATCGTATATCATGCAATATCATCGTGATGGGAGTTTGTTGTGGCCGATCAGCCGTGGAAAACCGATCAGTGGTTTTCGAGTCCGTGGAATTACCTTCCAGAAGTAACTGAGGGCTTCAACTTTCCCGACAAGGTGGAGATCCACGATGTAACCCTGCGCGACGGCGAGCAGCAAGCCGGTGTTGAGTTTTCGGCTGATGAAAAGGTCCGGATTGCTGAGGCATTGTCGGCGTCCGGGATTCATCGCATCGAAGCCGGCCTTCCGGCCGTTTCGCCTTCGGATACCGAAGCCATCAAGCGAATGGTGGCGCTTGATCTCGATACGGAGATCTATGCCTTCTCGCGTTGCATGATCTCTGATGTGCAACTGGCCCTCGACTGTGGCGTCAAAGGTGTTGTCATGGAAGTGCCTGCTAGCCACCACCTGATTGAAAAGGCCTACCGGTGGCCCGTTGAGAAGGCCATCGAAGCTTCGATCGAGTCGACCAAGTTCGCGCACGAGAACGGTCTGAAGGTTTCCTTCTTCCCGATTGATGCCACCCGATCGACCATGTCCCAACTGCTCGATGACCTCGAGGCAGTGGCGACCGATGGGCACGTCGACAAGGTGGCCCTTGTGGACACATTCGGGGTCATTTCTCCCCATGCCGTGAGCTATTACACCCGCCGGGTGCGCGAACGTCTCAACGTTCCGCTTGAGACACATTTCCACATGGACTTTGGAATGGGTGTGGCCAACTCGATCCTGGCCGTTGCCGAAGGGGCCTCGGTCATCCACACGACAGTGAGCGGTATCGGTGAGCGGGCAGGCAACGCCCCCACCGAAGAAACGGTTCTGGCGTTGCTCACCATGTACGGGGTCGATACGGGTATCGACACGACGTCGTTCACCGAAGTTGCCCGACTGGTGGCCGAGTTGTCCGGGGTGACCCAACCGTCAAACCGTCCCATCACCGGCGACATGCTCTACAACGTCGAGTCGGGAATTATTGCCACCTGGGTAAAGAACGTGGTTGACGAGCTCACCGAGCCATTCCCGTTCCGGCCCGAGTTGGTCGGTCAGGCGCCGCCTGAGATCGTTCTTGGCAAGGGCTCCGGGCTCGATTCGGTGGCCATCTGGCTTGGAAAGAACGGTATCTATGACGCCGACACCAAGGACATCGAAGTGATTTTGATGGAGGTCAAGGCGAAGTCACTTGAGAAGAAAGGACTCCTCGACAACGACGAGTTCCTCGACATCGTACGGGACATGCTCCCGGACAAGTTTTAGAAGTCAGCAAGCGACGGACGAGTAGGGAGTTACCACACGATGCGTGAAGCATATTTCGGAATGAGTACCGACTGGAAGGAAGGCATTAACTGGGCCAACATTCGAGACTGGCGTCTCAAGCGAGCCCATGCCGAAATGGAAAAGGCCGGGCTGGGTGCCCTTCTCTTGTTCTACGACGAGAACATGCGGTACGTGTCCTCGACACTGACGCCGGGATGGAACCGACTGAAGCAGGGTCTTCGCTATGTCGTCTTGACCGCTGGCAAGCCGCCGATCGTATACGAACAGGGCGATATCGGATTCCATCTCAAAGAGCACAACCCGTGGATTCCTGACGAGAACATTCGTCACTCGTACATCTGGATCAAGGGTGCGGTTGGTCCTGCCGCCGAACAGCAGGTGAACAAGTTCGTGGATTCGTTGATGAACGACCTCGAGGAGGCCGGCGTCAAGGACATGCCACTGGGCGTGGACTTCATCGACATCAACTTGATGCGTGAATTCGAAAAGCGCAACATCAACTGGACCGATGGCATGACTCCGATGATGAATGCCAGGGCGATCAAGAGCCCGGATGAGATCAAGGCGTTCCAGATCGTCGGGGCCATCTGTGACAAGGTTCACTACGACATCACCAACTTCATCAAGCCCGGCATGACCGAAAACGAGGTCGCCGCCTTCGGCTTTGAGAAGCTGTATTCGATCCCTGGCATGGAGGACGTCGAAGACGTCATCGTGTCGTCCGGCCCGAATGCCTGGCCGAACTGGCGTAACTTCTCGGACCGGATGATCCGGCCTGGTGAACTCGTCATCATCGACCTGGCCGCCCTCACGTGGAATGGATTCAAGTCGTGTTGTTATCGCACCTACTGCGTGGGTGGGACGCCGACTGCCGAGCATCAGGCGACGTATGACGCGGCGCATAGCTGGCTGTGGGATTCGATCGAGGAAGTCAAGCCGGGCGTGACGACCGCCGACGTTGCCGCCAAGTGGCCCTCTGCCAAGGAAGCGTGGGGTTACGAGGAGGAAGATCAGGCTGCTGCCAACAACTGGGGCCATGGCCTCGGTCTGGCGCAATACGATCCGCCGGTCATCTCTCGCATCTGGTCGCTTGATCATCCGGTTGAAATTGAGCAGGGCATGACATTCGCCCTTGAGACGCAGCACGGCAAGCTGCACGATCACGGTGTACGGCTTGAGGAGATGCTCTACGTCACCGAAACCGGCTACGAGATGGTCACGACCTACAAGCAGCACGAGATCATTTCGACCGCCTAATTGGTGCTGATCGATCTCGACGATGAGTTAGCGCAGGATCCCGGGCACACCGGCGCCAAGGCGGCGTGGTTGGCCCGGGGTCGTCGCGCCGGGCTTCCGGTACTTCCCGGGGCGGTAGTCCCTGCGGAGCTGTCCAGGAGTGAGATGCTCCGTGGAGCCGAAGTGATGGCCCAACGCGGCCCTGGTGGGGCGTTGCTCACCATCAGTACCGGGCCGATGGATGCAGAGACCGCAACGGCGATCGTGGATGCGGCCGGCTCGCTCGGTGACCCGTTGGTGGTGCGCTCATCGAGCGTGTTGGAAGCAGGTGGCGAGTGGTCAGGCGCTTTCACGTCCTACCTCGACATTCATCCCGACGAAGCCCCCCGGGCAGTGCGCGGTTGCTGGGCTTCTGCGTTCACGGTGCACACGCTTGAGCGATACGAGGCGGCTGAACTCGAACCGGGCTCGATTCCCATGGCGGTCCTCATCCAGCGAGCCCTCAACCCCGATTTTGGTGGGGTGGCCCGCCTGGTTGACGGTGAGGTGACGGTCATTGGGGTAGCCGGTTCGCCGGCACCACTTGTCCAGGGATGGGATCCTGGCGCCCACGGGCGGGTGTCGGCAACGGGGATTGTGACCGGTGAATCGGCACTTGCACTGATGGGGGAGGACCTTATCGCCGAGGTAGCGGATGTCCTTCGACGGGCCGACAGGTCGATCGGGGCGAACTCGTGCGAATGGGCATCTGTGGATGGCGAGGTAACGCTTCTTCAGCTCATGCAGTTCGAACAGAGACCGTCCCTGATCGTTGATATCCCCCCGGTCTTTTCGGATCCGGCGATCGCTGATCTTGCCAGGCTGGTTCGGCGGTTTCCCGGTCCGCTTGGCGAGGAACTGGTGTTGCCGTGGGCGGTGGCGGCTCCGACGTACTTCCTTGAACCGGTTGAAGCCCTCGACGTCGATCCACTTGAAGCGCTGCTCGAGGCGACTGAACAATCGAGGGCTCTGGTGTCGGCTGCCTGGAGAATCACCAAGTCGGTCAGCACGGATCGAGCGGCCAGCATGGTCCGGGGCCTTCGCGGAGACGAGACCGAGCGGGCGGTGGCGGCGTTTGGCGACCTAAGGGTTCCCGATCTTGATCGAGCAACCAACGTACTGAGGTTGCTCGAGACGGCCCGGCGTGGCCTCGTAGACGCCGGCGCGGTCGCTCACCCGGAGTTGGCGTGGCACTTGCCATTGCGTGAAGCAATTGCCGTGTTGCGTGAAGGAACCGCCCCGGCCCTGAAGTCGCGAATCGGCTTCGACCGCTGGGAACCATTCGACGTTGCCGCGGTCATGGCCCACGGTACGGTGGGTGTCGGTGTCCCGGCCGCTCCCGGGACCGCGGTCGGGCGTATGTGTTTTGTGTCCGATCCCCATGACGTTCCGCACTTCCGGCCGAGGGATGTCGTGGTCGGAACCCACCCGTTGCCGAACCTGGCCGCCCTCCTGTGGGATGCGTCCGCGCTTATTACTACCGGCGGGGGCCCGGCCGCCCACCTGTTCGAGTCTGCCAGGGCACTCGGGATCCCAGCCGTCACCGGGCTCGATCTCGAAGGTCTGCTTGGCGGCGACCCGACGAACAAGACGGGCGACGTCTCATTGGCGGTCGACGGTCAGGGTGGACGGGTCTGGGCCACGCCCTGGTAGGCAGTTGCTGACCGGCTAGACGTGCATCAAAACCTTGAGCGAAGACGCATCATGAACCAGCTCGAACGCTTTGGCGGCGTCATCGAGAGCCAGTTCGTGGGTCACGATCGGCTCCAACACGAGACGACCGGCCGCCGCGAGGTCGATGCCTGCGGCATAGTCGCCCGGTAACGCAGCGCGCGGGTTGTACAGGGTCAACTCCTTGAAATAGAGCTGGTAGTAGGGCAACCCTTCGTTACCGCCGGTAAGCGTCCCGAATACGAGTACTTCGCCGCCGATTCCGACGAGGTCGATGGCCTGGGCGAGGGTTTTCTCGTACCCGACCGCTTCAACCACCAGATCTGGGCCGCGACCATCGGTCAACTCAGCGAGAACGGAGGCCGCCTGGTCGGGAGCGGCGGTAGCCGTTGCACCGTGCTGGGACGCCAGGTCTCGCTTCCACTCTGAGCGGGTGATCCCGACAACGGTGACTCCGCGTTCGGCCAGCAGTTGGACCATGAGTTGGCCGGCAACGCCCAGGCCGATCACGGCCGCCACCTGTCCGGGGAACACGTTGACGGATTTTTGGGCGTGAATGCAGGTTCCGAGAACCTGGAGAAGGCCCGACGCAGTGGCCGAGATGCTGGCCGGTACGGGTAGGACGGCCGTGACGGGGGCTCGAACGTATTCTGCGAATACGCCATCGATTTCGCGTCCCATGAGGCCGGCGTTGCGACACAGATGGGGTCGGCCCTTTCGGCAGAGGTCGCACCATCCGCAGCTTGACGCCGGGTCGACCAGTACGCGGTCGCCTGGTTTTACCGGAGCACCGGCAGGGGCTTCGATGACGGTGCCGATCATTTCGTGCCCGAGTACCCGCGGGTAGGGGACCGGGATCGCTCCAGTGAAGACTTTCACGTCGGTCCCGCACACGCCGACGGTGTTCGGCTTGATAAGCACCTGGCCGTTGGCATCCGGTACGGGGATGTCGGCGATTTCAAGTGTCGAAGGTGCGGTGACCCGGACGGCTTTCATGAGGCTGTCTCCTTGATGACGGTACGGTGAGACTAACCAAATATGTTGCACGATCCGCCCGCGTTCCCACCCATTCCCCCGTCGAGTGTGCATCCATGAGCGATAGTGCAATTCGTATGCACGCTCGTTTGGGAAAGTGGCCGGTTTCCCGATGGCGGGCTGGCTGCGTTTGCCGTATGGTCCCGGGACCGGATCTATCCGGTGACGATGTTGCCGAAACGGTGAAGGGTTCTCGAAATAGCCTGTTCCCGGACGTAATGACGCAATTCGAGGAATCCACTACTCGTGACGGGGTCGTCCGCGATGTGAACCCCGGACTGAGCGGCCGCCCGGCGCACCGGGTCGGTGGTACTCCCGACCAGCCGGATCCGCTCTACGCCGAGGGTGGGTATCCGGACTGCGAATGCTTCATCGGTTTCGTCCTTCGACATGACCAACTCGCAGCCAGCCACTCCAGCGGCATGGATTACCCGATCGATCTCCGACTGGCTGGCCCCTGAGCCGATCCGCAGTCCGATCCTGGCCAGGGGTCGATAGCGGAAGATGTTGGCCTCGCAGTACAGGCCGGTGGGATCGTGCTCAACGGCGAACTCTTCGGGCCACGTTTGTTGATCGGCTGCCCTGGCCGCCGTCAGCTGGTCGGTGTCGAATGGTGTCTCGGGATGCCAGGTGCCGAGTTGAGCGACATAGTTGGGTCCGCCTGCCTTGGCGCCTGGACCAACGCTCGACTTCTTCCATCCCCCGAAGGGTTGGCGCTGGACGATGGCGCCGGTGATCTGGCGGTTCACATAGGCGTTGCCGACCTGGACCAGGTCGATCCACTCGTCGATCTCATGGGGATCGAGAGTATGAATTCCGCCGGTCAGGCCGAAGTCGTTGCCATTCTGGATGTGTATGGCCTCCCTGAGATTGCGGGCAGCCATCACCCCAAGCACCGGTCCGAAACATTCCGTTTGGTGGAACCAACTCCCGGGCTTAACCCCGATGCGAACTCCCGGTGACCAGAGGTTGTCGTCGAGTTGACGGGGTTGAACCAACCATTCTTCCCCGGGATCGAGGGTGCCCAAACCGCGCTGCAACTTGGGGGGCGGTGGGCCGATCAACGGTCCAACCGTGGTGGAGATGTCCGTCGCCTGACCAACGGCGAGGCTCTCAACCGCATCGATGAGTTGGCGCCTGAACCGGGGCGATTCATATACGTCGCCGACGCAGATCGCCAGGGAAGCGGCGGAGCACTTTTGTCCGGCGTGCCCGAAGGCCGACGCAACCAGATGCGTCACGGCCAGGTCGATGTCTGCGTGGGGAGTGATGATGAGGGAGTTCTTGCCGCTCGTTTCGGCGAACAAGCGCAGCTGGGGATTCCAGTCTTTGAACATCGCCGCCGTCTCGGACGAGCCGGTGAGAATCACGCCATCCACCCCGACGATCAAGCGCTGACCGACTTCATCATCACGGGTGCGAATGAACTGGAGTACATCCTGGCTGAACCCTGCCTCCCACAGACACTCGGCAACGATTTCGGCACATCGGGGCGTTTCCGGTGCAGGTTTGAGGACGACGCAGTTCCCGGCTGCCAGCGCGGCCAGGACTCCGCCGGCCGGAATCGCGACCGGGAAGTT
>CAJQPD010000040.1 GCA_905480085.1 uncultured Acidimicrobiia bacterium | reverse complement strand
CTCCGACTCCAACCCTCCCATCGTGCCGGCCAGCGACGACCCCTGCCGCACGTCAGCGACCAGCAGATCCTCAGGGGTCAGCTGACGCTCGACTCCATCAAGGGTGACCAGGGTTTCTTGCGGGTTGGCGGCACGGACGACGATGTGGCCGTCGGTGACTTTGTCCCTGTCGAAGGCATGGGTCGGCTGACCGAGTTCAAGCATGACGTAGTTCGAAACGTCGACGATATTCGAAATCGAACGCACACCGGCTTTCACCAATCGTTGGGCCATCCAGAGCGGGGCCGGTCTGACGTGGACTCCACGAACTTCCCGTGCCACGAAGCGTCGACACCGGTCATCCTCGATATCGACCCGCAAGTCGATCTGACCGCTGGTCACGGTCAGGTCCGGTGAAGGGATCCGGTATGACATATCGAAATGGGCAGCCAATTCCCTTGCCAGTCCAACCATCGACATGGCATCCGGCCGGTTGGGAGTGATCGACAAGTCGAACACGACATCGGGCAGCTCAAGATGGTCCACAAACGGTGTCCCGATGGGCAGGCCGTCCTCCAGAACCAGAATTCCGTCGTGATCTTCGCCGAGTCCCAGCTCCTTGGATGAACAGATCATGCCGTTGGACACCACCCCCCGGATCTCGCGCTTGGTGATGGTGAAATCCCCGCCAAGCACGGCGCCGGGTACGGCCACCGCCACGGTGGCACCAGCTTCAAAGTTCCAGGCACCACAGACGATGTCGGTGGGCCCGTCACCGGTATCGACCGAACAGAGTCTTACTTTGTCGGCGTTGGGATGGGCCTGCACGGTGAGAACCTTGCCGACCAACACCCCGGTGAATTGGGGCTCGATGGTCTCGACCCCTTCGACCTCATGGCCGAGATTGGCGAAAATGTCTGCGAGAACGGCAGGGTCGCCGATTGGCAGGTCGACGTAGTCCCTGAGCCAGCTGAGCGAAACCTTCATACGAACTGTCCCAACACCCGGAGATCGTTCTCGAAGAAGTGTTTGATGTGGGTGATGCCGTGGCGGACCATGGCCAATCTTTCAACGCCCATCCCGAAGGCGAAACCACTCACCGAGGATGGGTCATAGCCAACCGATTCGAACACGTTCGGGTCGACCATTCCACAGCCCATGAGCTCAATCCACCCGGAATTCGAGCAGACCCGGCAACCACTGCCGTCACAAGCAAAGCACGACACGTGCATCTCGGCAGATGGCTCGGTAAATGGGAAGAAATGCGGGATGAGCTTGATGACTCGCCCGTCACCGAAGAAAGCCTTGGCGAAGTACTCGAGCGTCCCCTTCAGGTCGGCGAACGTGATGTCGGTGTCGACGACCAAGCCCTCGACCTGATGAAAGACCGGCGAATGCGTCGCGTCGAGGCTATCGGCTCGAAACACCCGACCCGGTACGACCACATGAACGGGCGGTTCATGGTCTTGCATATACCGCGCCTGGACGGGTGAGGTGTGAGTTCGCAGAAGCATCTCGTCGGCTGGGTCTCCGAAATCCACGTACAGGGTGTCCGATTCGGCCCGCGCCGGATGCGTGGATGGGGTGTTGAGTGCATCAAAGTTGTACCAGGCGGTTTCGACCTCCGGCCCGGTGGCAACTCGATAACCAAGCGAAACAAAGATGTCAGAAACTTCGTCCATCACTGTTGTCAACAAGTGCTCGGTGCCAAGCGTCACCCGATGGTTCGGCACGGTGACGTCCACCCGATCAGAAACCAGCAGAGTGTTTTCTTCGGCAATCTCAAGGGCTCGCCGACGGTCGGCGATGACCTCCTGGACCGCAGTAAACACCTCGTTGATCCGGGCGCCGGCCGTTGGCCGATCGTCGGGATCCAAGGCGCCTAATCCGCGTCGCATCTGCGCGATGACGGAGTTCTTGCCGATCAATTCGGTTTCGACACCCTTCAACCCTTCGAGCGAGTCCACCGCTCCGACCAGACCGGGCGCGTCGTTGGCTACCTGTTCGAGTTCGTCCATAGAACGCAACAGGTTAGCGGCCACCCTTCGAGGAGCGATTCTCAATTGCATAGAGGGCAATCGAGGCTGCCGCAGCTGCATTGAGGGACTCGGTGCCGCCAGGCATCGGGATGGTGAAACGATGGTCGGCTTGACTCACGATCTCGCCGGCGAGACCATGCGCCTCGTTCCCGATGAGGATGGCTACTGGGCCGCTCGGGATCGACTCTGGTCCGTCTCCCCCGGCCCCGACAGTCGCAACGGTGGCGTACCCGCGGCTTTTGAGATCATCAACGGTCAGACGCGGCGCCACCTCTACCGCCGTCGCAAAGTGCCCACCTCCGCCCGCCCGGATCGTCTTTGGCGCCCATATGTCGACGCTCTGGCCGGCGACTATGACACCGAACCCAAAGGCCGCCGCGCTACGAACGATCGTCCCTGCGTTGCCGGGGTCGGCCAGATCCCACAGAACGACCACTGATCCGGTGGCTTGAATCGATGGCGGAATGGCAATGATGGCAACCGGACCACGCGGGTTCTCCGTATCGGCAATGCGGCGCAGTATCGATTCCTCGACGAGGACGAGTTCGGCGTCTGATTGCTCGGCAATGCCGGCAGCTTCGACATCGCGCGGGTGGGCGAAAATGGTGTCGATCGGGACGCCAAAACGGACTAAATCGGCCACCAAATGAGGTCCCTCGACCAGCGTCTTGCCGACCTCCCTACGAGCCGAAGCGCGACGAAGCCGGACCGCTTCAACCACCCTCTTGTTGCGTGATGAGCGGACCGGCTCCAGCGAGCTACTTCTGGCTGGTGGCAACCTTGGCCAGCTGAGTGAAGGCCTGCGGGTCGTTCACGGCCATCTCGGCAAGCATCTTGCGATCGACTTCTACTTCGGCGGCTTTGAGACCGGCCATCATCTGACTGTAGGTCGTACCGTTTTGACGAGCGGCCGCATTGATGCGGGTAATCCACAGCCGACGGAAATCGCCCTTACGGTCTTTACGATGGTCGTAAGAGTCCTGCATGGCATGCATGACCTGCTCATTGGCGGTGCGATACCGACGACTTTTTGCACCTCGATAGCCGCTGGCCCGCTCCATCACCTTCCGGTGCTTTTTGCGGGCGTGTACGGCGCGTTTAACTCGAGCCATGATTCCTCCTACTGTCCCAGCAACTTCTTCATACGCTTTGCATCGCCGCTGGCAACCTCGGTTTCACCGCCGAGACGGCGATATCGGTTTTTGCCCTTGGCCAAGCGCAAATGCTGCTTGCCTGCTTGGCGACGGCGTAATTTGCCGGTACCAGTTGTCTTGAAGCGCTTCGCAGTGCCCTTATGAGTTTTCATTTTTGGCATGTGCTCAGCTCCTTTCTCATTCTGACTCGGTGTCGTCTATCTCGTCCGAGACAGCGTCTTCAGAGTCCTCTATCGGATCTGATGTGTCTTCAGGATCCTCTATCGGATCTGATTTGTGGTGGATGACAATCGTTTTGGCCAATGCCGTTGGGGCGAGAACCGCAGTCATCGACCTACCGTCTTTGGCGGGATGCTGTTCCAGCGTCACGTAGTCGCCCAGATCCCCGACCAACCGGCCGATAAGGTTCAGTCCCAATTCGGGCCGTTCGTTCTCACGGCCACGAAATCGCACGGTGACCTTGAGTTTGTCACCTTCTGACAAGAACTTCAGTGAGCGATTCAGGAACATCGTGTAGTCGTGATCACCAATTCTCGGTTTGAGCCGAATTTCTTTGATGACCGTTCGGGTTTGCTTCTTGCGAGCTTCCCGATCACGAACCGACTGTTCATATTTGTGCTTACCGAAGTCCATGATCTTGCACACTGGCGGCCGGGCTTCGGGCGCTACCTCAACGAGGTCAAGCCCTAACTGGTCGGCAAGCCAAATGGCCTCTTCGATTTTCTTTGTTCCGATCTGGGATCCATCCGGGGCAATAACCAGCACCTCTTTGGCGCGGATATTCCCGTTGATGCGTAGGTCGGCGATCTGTGCCCTCCCGGGGTCTGGTTGGTTTTCGTTCTTTAACAACAGAAACGCAGCACGAGATGCTGCGTTCACGGATACGCCGCCAGAAGGCAGCGTCATCGTCATACCTCGGCGCACTAGAACTCGGTGAGTTGGGTGGCCGGGTGGGAAGCAGCAGCCTCCACTTTCGTATCGATTGTCGGGTCAGTATACGGGGTGGCCGGTACGTGTCAATGTGAACAACACCAAGGGGTCAGGTCAGTCCGACAGTGAACGGATGGCGGCCACCGCCTGGAGGGCCGCCTGCACTGCTTCGGCACCCTTGTTCCCTGGACCGGGCAGGCTTCGTTCTCTGGCGTGCTCATAGGTTCGGACAGTCAGAACGGCGTTGCCGATCGGGACTCCGGTCTCGACACTCACTTGCATGAGGCCGGCGGACGTCTGCGTACAGACATGGACGTAATGATCCGTCTCCCCCTCGATGACCGCACCGATGGCGATGACTGCGTCACACGTGGCGGCTAGCACCCTGGCGAGGACCGGCAGTTCAAGCGCACCTGCGACCGCAATATCGACGACATCGGTCACCCCGGCGTTTCGCAGGGCGGCCAAGGCTCCGTCGCGTAGAGCAGCAGTGATGTCTCCGTTGAATTCGGCAGTAACTACGGCCACCCGCACCGGTTTCATTCTGAATCGAACGTCAGATCGTGACCAAGTTTGGCAGCCTTGGTTTCGAGATAGGACCGGTTCTCAATTGTTGGAGCCGTCTGGAGGGGAACCCGCTCGCTGATCGAAAGCCCATAGCCTTCGATCCCGGCCCGCTTGATCGGATTGTTGGTCATGAGGCGGAGAGTGGTCAGACCAAGATCCGTCAGAATTTCCGCACCGACCCCATAGTCACGAGCGTCCGGCGGAAACCCGAGGTCAACGTTGGCCTCGACCGTATCGCGACCCTGATCCTGCAGCGCGTAGGCCTGAAGCTTGTGCATAAGCCCTATCCCGCGCCCTTCGTGGCCTCGAATATACAAAAGCACTCCCGCGCCCTCCTCTGCGATGAGTCGGAGGGCGTCGTCGAGTTGGTAGCCACAGTCACATCGTTTTGACCCGAATACATCTCCGGTAAGGCATTCCGAATGGACCCGGGTGAGGACATCCTTTATTCCGGCGACATCACCCATCACGAGAGCGACATGCTCTCGTCCATCCACCAGGCTCTCGTAACCAACGGCACGAAAATCCCCGTAATCGGTTGGGATCCGGGCTTCGGACATCCGCCTGACCACCCGTTCGTTGGCGCGACGGTAGGAAATGAGGTCGGCGATCGTAATGAGCTTGAGTTCGTGCTCTTTGGCAAACCGTTCCAGTTCCGGCAGTCGCATCACCGATCCATCGTCCTGGACCATTTCACACAACACTCCCGCGGGATATCGATTGGCCAGCCGAGCCAGGTCAACCGCGGCCTCGGTGTGACCGGCCCTACGCAGGACGCCCCCGGGGTGGTATCGCAGAGGGAATACATGGCCAGGCCGATTAAAGTCGTGTTCAGAGGTCGTCGGATCGCAAAACGCCCGGACGGTTGCAGAGCGGTCGGCAGCCGAGATACCTGTCGTGGTCCCATGAGTGGAATCGATCGAAATAGTGAACGCCGTCCGCAAGGACTCGGTGTTGTGGGTCACCATCGGTGGAAGATGCAATTCATCAAGACGGGTGCCTTCTGCGGCCAAGCAGATCACGCCCGAGGTGTACCGGACCATGAAACCCATCTTTTCAGGAGTCATGGCGTCGCCGGCGATGATCAGATCACCCTCGTTCTCACGATCTTCATCGTCGACCACCACCACAAACTCGCCGTTGGCGATGGCTTCGATGGCTTCAGTGATGCTGGCAGTACTCATGTACGGTCTCCCATGAGACGTTCCACGTATTTGGCGATTACGTCTATTTCGATATTTACCCGGTCACCGACTTGCCGGTGACCAAGGATTGTTGCCTCCAGAGTATGCGGTATGAGCGCAATCTGAAAACCCTCGCCTGTGTTGGCTGCCACCGTCAGGCTGACCCCATCGACCGTTACGCTCCCTTTGTCGACGATATACCGTTTGAGACCGTCATCGACACTGATGCTGAACCGTTTGCCGTCACCCTCTGGTTCCAATCCAGTGACCGTACCGACCCCATCGACATGCCCTTGCACGATGTGGCCGTCGAATCGTCCGTCGGCCTTCATGGGCCGTTCAAGATTCACCTGAGAACCGACGGCCAATTCGCCGGTGTTGGTCTTGGCCAGGGTTTCCAATACTGCATCGACCGAAAACGACGTTTCCGTAAGCTCAACGGCGGTCAGACAGGTCCCGTTGACCGCGATCGAATCGCCGATTTTCAGCGCGGGAGCGAGCTGCGGCGCCTCAACCGTGAGGCGCATCCCCGCCGCATCGGCGGCGACTGCCGTCACAAGGCCGATCGCTTCCACTATTCCAGTAAACATCAAGTTCCTCTCGGCAGTAGCTCGACCCGGATGTCATCGCCAAGAAGCTCTACTGACATGGTGCGCATGTCGAGGGCATCCGTCAGGGTCACGAACGAACCAGCGAAGGCATTTCTTCCCGATCCGCCTGCCAATTTCGCCCCATAATAGATGACCACCCTGTCGACGAGTCCGACCAAGAACAGCGACCTCGCCAGGTGAGGGCCGCCCTCGACCATCACATCGAGCAGTCCGAGTTCGCCCAGTCGGCGGGCCATCGCAGCTACATCGACCCGTCCGTCCTTGTCCGTCGCAATGGGGACATGTTCTCCGGGTCCCTGGTAACCCGATTCGGCCACCACCAACGGGTTCCGTCCCCAGATCCTGGCGTGGACCGGGAGCGGAGTACGTCCCGCCACAATGACAGGACGGGGTTGGCGGCCGTCGACCATTCGCACGTCGAGCAACGGATCGTCGGCAATCACCGTGCCGGCGCCCACCAGGACCGCATCGGATTCAGCCCGTAGCCGGTGGGAGTCTTCCCTGGCCAGATCTCCGGTTATCCATTGACTCGTTCCGTCGGCCGCTGCGGCGTTCCCATCGAGGGTCAGGGCCATCTTCAACGTGATCCGGCTTCGGCCGAATCTCCGGTGGTGAAAATAGCCGGGGTCCATCGCCTCGGATTCGTCCGCTTTCACTCCGGTGACCACCTCGATTCCCGCCGCCTGCAGGCGGGCAACCCCGCTACCAGCCACTTTCGTGTCGGGATCGATCGCGGCCACGACCACCTTGGAAACCCCCGCGGCGATAAGTGCATCGGCACATGGCGGGGTCCGCCCGTGATGGGAACACGGTTCGAGAGTCACATAGACGGTCGACCCTGCGACATCGGCGCTGGCGGATTTGAGTGCCACGATCTCGGCGTGGTCGGTTCCCGGGGCGACATGGGCACCCTCTCCAATGACCTCGCCTTGCGCGTCGACAATGACCGCCCCGACCCGGGGATTGGGGAGCGGTCTGTGGCGGCTGGCCAGTTCGAGGGCCCGAACCATGTGTTCCATCGGCCACAGGCTAGCCAGCGGCCGGATAGCCGCTACGACGACCTCCGGTCGATTTCGAAGGATGATCCGATCTGACGCTTGGCGAACTCCTTCATCTCGACCGCCACGGCGGATGCCTCCCATTGCGAAGTGATCGGTCGGTGGATGTTGGTCACCACCCCGATCGAGACGGTAACGAGCGGAAACGCGTGTC
>CAJQPD010000039.1 GCA_905480085.1 uncultured Acidimicrobiia bacterium | reverse complement strand
GGTGCCGTGACCCAGTCGGGCCGCCCCGGCGTAATGGGCATCACGAAGGTGAGGCGGCACTTCGGCTGAAGCATTGCTCGAAACGGCCTGTCTCGCCTTGCCCATGGCAACCGTGACCGAATTCGATTTCGGGGCGGCCGCCAGGTAAATGGCGGCGTGGGAAAGGGCAAAGGCAGCTTCTGGCAGGCCGACTACCTGGAGCGCTTGAAAAGCCGCCACGGCGACTTGTAACGCGTGCGAATCGGCCAGACCAATATCCTCGGACGCCAGGATGACCATCCGGCGGGCTACGAACTCAGGATCTTCCCCGGCGTCGAGCATCGTGTGGAGCCAATACAACGAGGCATCGATGTCAGACCCGCGCAGGCTCTTGATAAACGCCGAAACCACGTCATAGTGGTTGTCTCCGTCCTTGTCGTACTGAACGATTCGTCGCCCGAGCGCCTCGGCAATGTCATCGAGCGTGATGACAGCTTGACCGCGACCGGCGGCAACTATCGCCGCTGTCTCCAGGGCATTGAGAGCGAGTCGACCATCTCCGCCGACCCGATCGGCCAATGCATCAAGCGCATCTTCGTCAATGGCCATATCGAGATCGCCCAACCCGTTCGAATCCGTCAATGCCCGTTGGATGAGTCGGGCGATATCAGCAGCCTCCAGACGATGGATCCGGAACAGGGTGCAGCGAGAAAGCAACGGTGAGTTCACCTCGAAGAACGGGTTCTCGGTCGTTGCGCCGACGAGAATCACCGTTCCATCTTCGACCCCGGGGAGTAGGGCATCTTGCTGCGACTTCGAGAACCGATGGATCTCGTCGAGGAACAACACCGTTCGACGTTCTTCCGTCTCCAGGCGATATCGAGCAGATGCCAGTATGGCTCTGACGTCCTTGACGGTGGCCGATGTGGCCGAAAGCGGCTCAAAGGTCGCCGACGATTCCGACGCAACGAGTCGGGCCAGGGTTGTCTTTCCGGTGCCCGGCGGGCCGAATAGGATCATCGATACCGGGCGACCCTGCTCGACCATGGTCCGGAAAGCGGCCCCTTCACCAAGAAGTTGGGCGTGGCCGACCACCTCTGACAATTGTTGCGGTCTCATCCGGGCCGGTAACGGGGCCGCCCGCATCCGGCGCTCGGCCTTTTCCGCTGAAAACAGGTCTTCCATCAGTCCCCGGGGGCTTGTTCTGTCAACCTGGCTTTCACCTCGGGTCGCAGATCAATACCGAGCTCGCGCAGTTGTACGTCGGTGACTCTGGTGGGCGAGGCGGTGAGCGGATCGATGCCACGCTGGGTCTTCGGGAACGGAATGACGTCGCGAATCGATTCGCGCTCCAACAAGATGGCGAGCAGTCGGTCAACCCCGACGGCAAAGCCGGCATGAGGAGGGGTGCCGTAGCGCAACGCCTTGATGAACCAACCAAAGCGCGATTGGGCTTCGTCATGTGAGATACCGAGTACTTCGAACACCTTGGCTTGGACGTCGGGGTCGTGAATACGAACGCTCCCTGACCCGAGCTCGGATCCGTTGAGAACGAGATCGTATGCCTGGGCGATCGCAATCTCCGGGCGTTCCACCATGTCCTCGATGCTCACTGGCTGGGTAAAAGGATGATGGGCGGGCGCCAGGCTGCCATCGTCATGCACGTCAAACACCGGAAAATCGGTAACCCAGGTGAACGCCAGCTCCTGGTGTCCTTCGGGTTTGCCAAGCTGGATCCGGATGGGTCCAAGAACCGAACCGGCCACCTTGGCCATATCGGCCACCAACAGCACAGTGTCGCCCGGCTGGGCATCGAACCGTTCCACGAGGCCCACCAGTTCGGCTTCTGAAAGGAATTTGGCAATCGGCGAACGCCAGGTGCCGTCTTCTTCAAACACGAGCCAGGCGAGGCCTTTGGCACCGAGTGCCTGAGCATCCGAGACGAGGCCATCGAGGCCACTCCTGGAAAGGCCGAGTCCTCCGGCGTTGATCCCCCGAACCACGCCGCCCGCTTCGAGTGCGCCACCGAAGCCTTTGAACCCCGTACCGGCGAATACCGACGACACATCGACGATTTCCATACCAAAACGCAGGTCGGGTTTGTCAGATCCGAACCGATCCATCGCCTCGGCATAGGTGAGCTTCGGCAGAGGAAGAGGGAGTTCGACTCCTCGAACCGCTTTGACCGCCGCAGCGACGGCTTTCTCGATCATGGCCTGGACGTCTGCGGCTGTCCAGAAGGACCCCTCAATGTCGAGCTGGGTGAACTCGAGCTGTCGATCGGAACGGAAGTCTTCATCGCGATAACAGCGGGCAATCTGATAGTAACGGTCGACCCCTCCGACCATGAGAAGCTGCTTGAACAACTGGGGCGATTGAGGAAGTGCGTAGAACTCTCCCTGGCGAAGGCGAGATGGTACGAGCATGTCACGCGCCCCTTCGGGCGTTGACGCAATGAGCGTCGGCGTCTCGACTTCGAGGAATCCGGCATTAGCCATGGTGGTGCGCATGGCGTGAACGGCTGCCCCTCGAGCCCGTAGGGCAGCCGCCATCGGCGCTCGACGAAAATCAAGGTAGCGGTACTCGAGTCGAATCAGTTCTTCGG
>CAJQPD010000038.1 GCA_905480085.1 uncultured Acidimicrobiia bacterium | reverse complement strand
GCTGGAAAGCGTCCGCCGGGTTCCGAGCATTCCGATGCAAGACGATGAAGAGCCGATCCCGCATCGCCAGCATCCAGTGCCGGTTACCTGGTTCAAGAGTTTCCCGGCCGAGGAAATAGGTTGTGGCTTCCGGAGAGAAGTTCAGCTGCGAGTCGACAATGCACTGCAGGTCGGCCGGAACATCGATTCGATCGGCAAAACCGTAGGTCAACTCGACCTCATGAAAATCCAGGTCACGATGGCGAATTCTGTCCCGACGCGCCCTAGGCACATGGGCGTCGTCCGATACAACGACGCTTAGCACGACCATCTCCTCATGAAGAACCCGGAACGTGTGGAAGTTTGCCAGAAGAGCCGGAGGCACCACCCCGGACCGTCGATGGAGGTAGACGGCGGTACCTGGAACCCGTTGTGGCGGATCGGCTTTCAGGGACCGAATGTATCGCGAGAGAGCCAGCCGGCGGGGGAGGGCTTCGTCACGCAACGCCAGGCGGCCCGTGCGCCAGGTGGACATCAAGGTGAAAACCCCCAGTCCGATAACGAGTGGAAACCAACCGCCTTGGGGAATCTTGAACAGATTCGCTCCGAGAAAGGCGGAGTCAACCACGAACAACGGAAAAGTCACGCCAATCGCCTTGGGCCAGGACCAGTTCCACCGCACCCTCGCCACGACCAGGAAAAGTATTGTCGTTATGAGCATGGTCATCGTCACCGCCACGCCGTACGCCGCTGCCAGGCCTGACGAAGATCCGAAAGCGATAACCAGGCCAACCGCCGCGATCGCCAGGACCCAGTTGATATGGGGGACGTACACCTGGCCCCGCTCGGTTGCCGATGTGTGAAGCACCCGGAATCGGGGCGCATAATCAAGGTTGATCGCCTGGGCGGTGATCGAAAATGCCCCGGAAATGAGGGCTTGAGACGCAATGACCGACGCCACCGTGGCCAATGCCGTCATGGGCCATTGCGCCCAACCAGGGGCGAGGAGAAAGAACGGGTTTTCAATGGCTTCCGGCGAGCGAAGCAAGAGCGCTCCCTGCCCGAAGTAGTTGAGGATGAGCGCAGGGAAAACGACGAAGAACCAACCCGTCTGGATCGGCCGACGGCCAAAGTGGCCGAGATCGGCATAGAGCGCCTCACCACCGGTGACGACGAGGAACACCGACCCGAGGACGAGAAAGCCACGAAATCCATTATGTATGAAAAAGCTCACCGCGTATGTCGGTGACAGCGCAAGAAAGACGCGCGGGTTCTGGGCGATGGATATCCCACCCAGAATGGCTAAAACCGAAAACCAGGCCAGCATCGCCGGGCCAAACACGGCTCCGACCCGGCCGGTTCCAAATCTCTGAACCGAAAACAGTGCCAACAAGATGACAACGGCCAGAGGAACCACCCAATGTGACAACGCCGGGGCCGCCAAGCTCACACCTTCGACCGCTGACAGCACAGAAATTGCCGGTGTGATCATGCCATCGCCATACAGAAGCGCCGTTCCGAACAAGCCAATCACCACAAAGACGAGACGCCGGGGCCGACTCTTCGTGGTTCGCGGCAGAATCAACGCGGTCAGGGCGAGGATTCCACCCTCACCATGGTTGTCCGCTCGCATGACCAGGAGCAGGTACTTGATGGTCACGACTATCACCAGGGACCAAACCATCAAAGACAGCACGCCGAAAATGTTGGCTTCGATGACAGGGATCCCGTTACCAGCGCTGAGAGACTCCCTGAACGCGTAGAGCGGGCTGGTGCCGATGTCTCCGTAGACAACCCCGAGGGCGGCCAGCGCAAGAACCGGGCGACTACCGGCGGGATGGCCGCTGAGATTGGACATTGCGAGAGCCTCCGGCAATCAGAACAACCGGCGCATGATACTCCCAATGAAGCAGCCTCGATTCGCGAAGGAGATCTCGCTGAAGCCCGCATGCGCCCGGGCGAGCCGCTTGGCTGTAGGCCAGTCGCTAGTCACTCCATCCGAGCGCGGCATCGACTTCACTCTCGAGGCGTGAGAGCTCCATGTACGCCTCGGAGAAACTCCCGACTACGTCACTGTGGGGAGGACACTCGAAGAAGGCGTCTTCGGCGATCTGGAACCACTCCTGCACCGGATTGTCTATGGCAAGATCGGGCGTGGAGGTCAAACCGGGTCGCTCAGCTCTGAGGGCAGCCAACGTATCGTTGCATAACCCGACTGGCGGATCCTCACCAACAGCAGCCTCATCAGGAATGGCTGCGACGGCGGCTTGCCACTTCGGTAACCACTCAGCCACGGTGGGCCGTGGCTGGTTTGCGCAGGCGGATATCACCAGACCTACCGCGAGCAATGACACAGCGACAAGCGCTCGTGGCGGCATTCTGAGACGGAGAGAGTGCAGCGCCGGTTTCATCCAGGTCGCAGGCTAACGAGATTCGAATCCGAACGTGCCATTCTCGACCCTTGCTTGCCTTAATGAATGTGCCGGCCGGTCAGTCGACACTCAAGGTACTCATGAAAACGGCCAGGCCGTAGTGAATGGCGATCAGACCGCCCATCTCCATGATCTGGGCTTCGGAATAGTGACGCTTTCCTTCGTTGTAGAAATCCGCATTTACCTGATCTGGATGGCGATACATCAGGTAGGAGTATCGCAACGCCCACTTTTCGGCGTCGGTAAATCGGGAACTGTTCTGAAAATCACCAAGAGCGGCGGTTACGTCTTCCTCCGTCAGGCCGGCTTGCACTGCCTCGGCTGACCGCATCGTCGAAAAATAGGGATCCTTGGCGGATGTAGCCAACTGAATCCGGATGAGTTCCTTCAGGCGGTGATCCACGCCTCCCTCGAACAGCGACTCGGCCATCGCTCCCCAGATGGCCTCGGCGTAGGCGGGGACATGGGCGAGTATCTGTGGGAAGATCGTATCTCCTCCGCTCAATCGACGGAACGATTCCGTGGTGCGGGCCGTGGGGCCGTTCGGGTCGTCCGGTACCTGCGGTTCGATGATCGGCATCAGTCGACCGCAGCTGCTGCGTCTGCCACCGCTTGCTGGATATCGGAGCTCAGGTGCGAATGAGGTGTCTCCCCATAGATACGACGCGACTCTTCCTGGCTCACCAGGCGGCCGTCGGGCGTAAACATCGGGTAGAAGTCCAGCGTCCGAAAGAACGTGTGGTATCCCACATTGAAGCCTATGAACACTCCCAGTTCGACGATCTCTGATTCGGTGTACTGCTCTCGTAGTCGTTCGTAGAACGCTGCATCGATGCGGTGTGGATCAAACTGCATGCGCTCGCTGTATTCCAGGGCGATCTTTTCGGCCGGAGTAAATGCGTCGCTGTCACGCCAGTTGTCGATCCCGTCATCGATCCGATCCTCGGTCAGGCCATTCTGCTTCGCCGAAGCAGATCTGACGTTGCCTCAGTAATTACAGAGGGCAGCCCTCGAGAGCTGGACGCGAATGATCTCTTTGAGATTGTGGTCAACGTTACCGGTGTTGAATACGGTTCCCCATGCGACATATAGAGCCTTCGACAGAGCGGGATTGTGGCCCTGCATGGCATGGAAAGCGGGATCCGGCGCCCGATGGCGGAGGCATTTCTTCACAAACCCGGCTAGCTCTGAATTCATGAGATCGTCTATCTCAAGCATCGTAATGTTTGGCACGATCTGAACTTTCCGGTTGGTACGGTCCGACCAGCCCAGCATACATACGGATTGGCCGGGGTATGTCAGAGATGAATGGCGGTCAACTGAGGGGACCAGCGACTGCCTCGGCTGCCTTCCGTACCGCACCCGAGCGTACCAATCCGGTAGCGGTCTCCAACTCCGGCGAGAGATTCCGGTCAGCCTCAAGGTGAGGAATGTGGTCCCGAACCATTCCAACGACAGCCGCCGAGACCGGGCTCGGCGACAAGGGGGCGCGCAGTTCAAGGGCCTGACAGGCGGCAACCAACTCGACCGCCAGAATCCGGGCGACATTATCTACGACTGCGCGCAGCTTGCGGGCGGCCCCCCATCCCATGGAAACATGATCTTCTTGCATGGCCGACGTCGGCATGGAGTCAACGCTGGCAGGAGCTGCCAGCCGACGGTTCTCAGCAGCGATCGATACTGCCGTGTAATGGGCGATCATGTAGCCAGACGATACCCCGGGGTCCTCGGTCAGGAAGGCCGGTAGGCCGTGCGACCGGGCCGGATCCAACAACCGGTCCAGGCGGCGCTCAGCGATGGCGCCGACCTCGGCCGCAGCTATCGCCAGGAAGTCGCAGGCAAACGCCACGGGAGCTCCGTGAAAATTGCCACACGACTCAACGGTACCGTCTGGAAGGACCATTGGATTATCAATTGCCGAGTGCAACTCGTTCTCGGCGACTTGCGACACATGGGTCCACGTATCTCTCGCCGCCCCGTGAACCTGTGGGGTGCAGCGAAGCGAATAGGCATCTTGCACGCGAACGTCATCGGTTCGATGTGAGGCCACAATTCGAGACCCCACCATCGCCCTCGTCATGTTGGCGGCCGAGACTTGTTGGCCCGGCTGGGGTCGGAGGGCAACCAGGTCGGCCCGAAACGCCCGATCGGTCCCCAGTAATGCCTCAACGGTCATGGCGGCAATGACATCGGCCGAGACCAGAAGGGTTCCGAGATCATCGAGAGCCAGGATGAGCATCCCGAGGATGCCGTCTGTCCCGTTGATAAGCGCCAGTCCTTCTTTGGCTCGCAGCACGAGCCGCTCGAGATCGGCTTCCCTCAGCGCATCGGCGGCGAGGCGGTCGACCCCATCGACAACCACGACTCCCTCCCCAACCAGGGCAAGGGCGATGTGGGCCAGCGGCGCAAGGTCTCCAGAAGCCCCGAGCGATCCGTACTCATGGACCACCGGAGTGATGCCGGCCACCAGCATGGCGAGATAGAGGTCGACCAATTCCGGCCGGGCGCCCGAGTACCCCATGGCAAGGGATCGAGAGCGCAGGAGCATCATCGCTCTCACGACTTCGCCTTCGACGCGAGGCCCCATGCCGGCGGCGTGGGAGCGGATAAGCGATAGCTGAAGTTCTCGACGTCGATCCTCGGGAATGTAGGTTGCGGCCAAAGCGCCGAAGCCGGTCGACACTCCATAGACCGCAGTTTCGGATGCGGCGTATTCATCGACAATGGCCGCCGAAGCTTCCATGGCCCGGCGGCCCTCGGCTCCCAGTCGGACGGTAGCCCCCCATCTGGCAACGTTCACTACGTCGGCCTGGCTGAGGTTTGCGACATCAAGGATGACGTCCGTCATGTTGGCTCCATTCGGGGCTCGGTGGCGTCGATGGCCGGCTGGATCCGCTCGACGAACTGATCGTATTGATGGTTCCTGAAATTTTCCCAGGTACTCAGGGACCGGGAATCCGTAACCCGGTCGGTTATCAACTTGCCATCGAGATGGTCGACCTCGTGTTGCACGGTCCCGGCGCTGAGACCCCGATACACTTGCTGAAATTCCATCCCGGACCGGTCGAGCGCTACCACCTTGAGGTTCATGAACCGGAGTAGGTCGCCGCGAATCGGGACGCTCAGGCAACCTTCGTTATTGAGGTAGGTTTCGTCGCCGAGAATCTCGACGATCGGGTTGATCAGCACTGTCAACGGTAGATTCGGCTTGTACGGGTACCGCTCATTCGCCTCGACGCCGACAACGCAGATGCGCAAGTTGATACCGACTTGGTTGGCAGCAATTCCGGCGCCCTGGGCATCCCGCATCGTTTCGATCATGTCGTCTATGAGCGACTGCACTTCGGGACCGCTGAGCTCTTCGAACGTTACCGGTCGGTTTGGAGCCCGCAAAACGGGATCGCCTATCTGAGGAATTGCCCTAATCATCTGAATCCGCCTCGAAAACCAGGTTTCCTGCGACCCAAACCGCC
>CAJQPD010000037.1 GCA_905480085.1 uncultured Acidimicrobiia bacterium | reverse complement strand
GGCGGCCGCCGCGGCCGCCATGGCCTTCTTCTTTCACACCCCGTTGGTTGATGAAACGCTCGCCCTCCAGACGGTGGGCCTGTCCGCTCTGGTGGCCGGTACGGTGACGATGGTGACAGCGTTGGCCGCCGGTATGGCCGTTAGTTTCTTCGAGTTGACCTTCGACATCACCACTTCGCTCCGTCTTTTGGACCTTACAAATCGCAACCATCCTGCCCTCCAGCTCCTTCAGGACAAGGCGTGGGGCACGTTCAATCATTCATTGATGGTTGGCACGTTGGCCGACAAGGCTGCTGCGTCGATTGGAGCCAACAATCTTTTGGCGAGAGCCGCCGCGTACTATCACGACATTGGCAAGACCCAGCACGCCGCCCATTTCATCGAGAATCAGTTCGGTATTTCGAACCCGCACGACGAGATGCCGCCCGCTGAGTCAGCGGCGGTCATCCGCCAGCACGTAAGCGATGGAGTGGCGTTGGCCAGGGAGTATCGGATTCCCACCGAAGTTGCTGACGGCATTCTGTCCCATCACGGCGACGGCATCATGCGTTTCTTCTATCAGAAAGCCATCGACCTGTACGGCGCCAACGCCGTCGACGTTGATCAGTATCGACACATCGGCCACAAACCTCGTACCAAGGAAATGGCGATCCTCATGATGGCTGACGCCCTTGAGGGTGCCACCCGGGCGGTTTTTTCTCACGAAGCTCCGACGCCCGGCCGGATCGTCGAGGTTGTCGAGCGGGTGGTCGGCGAGAAGGTGAACGACGGTCAATTGCTGGAGTCGGATCTCACGCTCGGCGAATTGACGCAGGTCAAGAAGGCTTTCGTTGAAGCCCTGGTCGGTCATTATCACCAGCGGATTCCGTACCCCAATTTCCCGACCGATCTAGGGGTCCCTCATGGGGCTCCGGCGCTGTCTGCCCCCGAGAGCGCCTCCGAGAGTGCCTCCGAGACTGCCTCCGAGACCGTCGACGCTCCGATAGACTCTGAAGACGCCGCACCTGACGTGATCCCGATGCGGCGGCAAAAGGAGCGATGAGGTTTTGAACATCTTTCTAGCGGATGAGCAAGATGATCCGCTGAGTACGGACATCCTCGTTGAGCTCGCCGAACTGGTGCTCACCGAGGAGGGCTTTGATGACGAGACCGAAGTGTCGCTCTTCTTCGTCTCTGATGGCATTATCGCCGAATACAACGAGCGGTTTATGGGCAAAGCCGGACCGACCGATGTGTTGGCTTTCCCGATTGAACATCTAACCCCGGGCGAAGTACCGGTGCGCCGCCATAATGACCCGCCGGTGACACTCGGCGATGTGATCATCGCTCCGGCGTACGTGCGAACCAATGCCCCCAGCCACGGGAGTGAGTTCGACGACGAGGTGTCATTGATGGTTGTGCATGGAATCTTGCATCTCCTTGGCTATGACCATGGCGATGACGTCGAAGCCGAAGTCATGGAGAGCCGGGAGAGAGTTCTGTTGGCCAAGGTGGGGAGAAAACGCCGCTGATGATTATCGCCATGGTGTTATCAGTGTTGGTCTTGGCCGTGGCCGGGTTTTTGCGAGCTGCGCTTGCTTCGCTCATCCGGACCCACCGCGCCGACGCCTTGCACGACGCCCATGAATTGTCGGGGGCCGATATCGCGGCTCGCCTCTTGGAGCATCGAACCGAGTTGCAGCCGGCCATCGGACTCGTTCATGCCGGCATGCTGATCACGGCGGCGCTGCTGGCTGCCTGGGGCCTGACAACGGCTGGTCTCAAAGGAGTATTGCTTGCCGGTGCCTTGGCCCTCACCGGAGCGATCGTGGTTTCGGTCGGTGAAGCCATCCCTCGGTCGATTGGCCACTCCCACCCCCGGCTACTGGCGTACCGATTCGCCTGGCTTTTGAAGCTTGCCCGCTCAGTAGGCAAGATGGCCAACGATCTTGTCACCGACGATGAACTCGACGCCGTCACCGAAGGTCACGATGAGGATGACCATCAGGAGATTCGCCTCATCTCCTCGATCCTCGATTTTTCCGCCACGTTGCTGCGTGAGGTCATGGTGCCCCGGACCGATATGGTGACGGTTGAGGTGGACGGAACATCGGAACAGGCGCTCAGAACCATTATCACTCACGGGTTTTCCCGCATTCCCATCACGGGCGAAGGCATCGACGACATCAGGGGCATTGTGTACGCCAAGGATCTCCTGCGGCTCATGGATGAGGGCGCCAGCCCGGTACCGATCAGCGACATTCTCCGGCCCGCATATTTTGTGCCAGAGACGAAGCGGGTCTCCGACATGCTGCGCGATATGCAAGGAAATCAGACCCATATGGCGGTGGTGGTCGACGAATTCGGCGGCACATCCGGGATCGTAACGATCGAGGATATTTTGGAAGGGATCGTTGGAGAGATCGTCGACGAATACGACAGGGAAGAGCCCATGGTGATCGCCGGACCAGATGGTTCGTGGCTGATTGATGGTCGCCTCGATGTTGATGAACTCGGTGACCTCGTCGACGCTGATCTGCCCGACGAAGATTGGGATACGGTCGGGGGCCTGATGCTCGGGTTGGCTGGACGGGTTCCCCGTGAGGGTGAATCGTTTGACGTTGGGCACATCACCATTACCGCCGTCCGGGTCCAGGGTCGGCGGGTTTCCAAAGTCCGGGTGGCCCGCCACGATGAAATGTCGGCTCCCGAAGTCGAAGCGGACTGATCGCCATGCGCTCCGGTTTTGTAGCGGTGGTCGGTCGCCCCAACGTTGGGAAGTCGACCCTCGTCAATGCGCTGGTTGGTTCGAAGGTCTCGATAACTTCGACCAAGCCGCAAACCACCCGCAACACCATCCGGGGCATCATGACTCAATATGAGGACGGCGTTCCGGCCTCCCAGGCCGTCCTGGTAGATACCCCCGGGCTTCACAAACCGAGGACGGCTCTCGGCGAACGGCTCAACGCCATGGTGCAAGGGACCCTCAACGAAGCTGATTGTGTGGTCGTCGTATTCGACGCCACCGCCCCGGTCGGGCCGGGCGATCGTCGGGTGGCCGAACGAGCCAAGGCGAGTGGCTCGCCCGTGATCTGTGTGGTGAACAAGGTCGATCGGGGTAATCCGGCGGAAGTGGCCGAACGTCTTATTGAGGCAACCGCGTGGGACTTTGACGTGTACGTCCCCACTTCGGCACTGACCGGTGAGGCCGTCGAGACCGTGCGTCACGCCATCGTCGAACGACTGACCGAAGGACCGATGTTCTTCCCCTCCGACGCCACCACGGACCAGCCTGAGCATCTGGTGGTAGGCGAGATCATTCGGGAGAAGTTCCTTGACCGACTCCATGACGAACTCCCGCATTCGCTGGTGGTTCGGGTCCGCGAGATGGAAGAGCGCGCCAACGGCACCCTGTATATCGATGCTCAGGCGATCGTCGAGCGCGACTCTCAGAAGGGCATCATCATCGGTAAGGGCGGGGAGTTACTGAAGACGGCCGGTGTGGAAGCCCGGGTCGAATTGGAGGCCCTCTTCGGAACCTCGGTGTTTTTGGACTTGCGGGTCCGGGTCGAGAAGGATTGGCAACAAAGACCGAATATCCTCGATCGGTTGGGGTTTGAGTAGCCGTGGGACTCAAACATGATCAAGGGATCGTTCTCCGGACGTACCCGTTTGGAGAAGCCGACAACATCATTGTGCTTCTGAGTGCCAATAACGGCAAACTCAGAACGGTCGCCAAGGGCGTCCGCAAGACGAAGAGCCGTTTTGGCGGTCGACTTCAGCCGTTCATGCATGTCGACCTGGTCCTCTACGAGGGGCGAAACCTCGACACCATTACTCAGGTCGAGACGATCGAGAGTTATCCGAACATCCGGACGGATCTTGACCGTTTTGTCTTGGCTTCGACGATGCTTGAGCTGGCCGACGCGGTGGCCCTCGAAGACGAACCAAGTGCCGGACTCCTGCTGCTGTTGCATCGTGGCCTACTCGCTCTCAACGAGGGTGTTGGTGGGCCCGAGCTTCTAACGGTCTACATGCTCAAGGTGGCCGGGGTTCTCGGGTTGGCGCCGTCCCTGAGTACGTGTGCTGGATGTGGTGAGCCATCGCCAGAACGGTTCAGTTTCGAAGCCGGGGGAGTGGTGTGCAGCTCTTGTGCACCATCGGGCGCCTACAAGTTGCGTCCCGGCGTAACCGATCGGCTGGCGGTTCTCGCTGCCGCAGATATTCAGAACCTTCCTGATCTGTCACCAATTGCTCCGACCGAGACTCTCGGCGTGGCCAGGCGATTCTTGGAGTATCACCTCGAACGCAAGATTGTCTCCATGTCGGTCATGAACGAATGACTGGTTCGGAGGGACCGGAAGACCTCGATCTGGCCGGGTTGGACCCGACCAATATCCCACAGCATGTAGGTCTGATTCTTGACGGGAATGGCCGCTGGGCCAACCAGCGCGGGTTTGATCGAACGGTCGGTCATGCGGCCGGAGAAGCCGCGTTGTTTTCGGCGATTGACGGCGCGTTGGCACTGGGGATCAAGTGGCTGACGGCATTCACATTTTCAACCGAAAACTGGACTCGCTCGGAGAGTGAAGTCGAGTTCCTCATGTTCTTCAATCGCGACATTCTGGAGCGCCGGCGCGACGAACTGCATGCCAAAGGGGTTGCCATGCACTTCATGGGCATTCTCGACGATCCCAGGGTCCCGGACCGAAACCGGGAGATCATGGCCGAGGCCGAGTCGATGACCGCGAACAACGACCGGCTTCACGTGGTGTTTGCGTTCAACTATGGCGGTCGGGCCGACATTGCCCGGGCTGCCAGGAGGGCTGCCGCACTCGTGGCAGCCGGAGACATTCAATCCGACGACGTCGATGAGGCGCTCATCGGGTCGTTGGTTGGGATCCCGGGTATGCCCGATGCGGATCTCATCGTTCGGTCGTCGGGCGAACATCGAATTTCGAACTTTCTTTTGTGGCAAGCTGCCTATTCCGAGTTGGTTTTTCCGAATATCCTGTGGCCTGACTACGACGCCCAGGCGCTCGTGGACTCCGTTGTCGAGTACCAGGGTCGGGTCCGCCGCTTCGGCTCGGCGTGATCTGAGCGGGCGTAGCCTGGCGGGGGTCTAACATGCCACTTCGCAACGAGGATTTCCATGCCGGCTGATTTTGATACGATCGTGAACCTGTCCAAGCGGCGAGGCTTTGTCTTTCCGTCTTCGGAGATCTACGGCGGACTTCGGTCTGCCTACGACTACGGGCCGCTTGGCAACGCTGTGCTCCGCAACGTCAAAAGTCAATGGTGGAAGTCAATGGTGCAGTACCGTTCCGATGTGGTCGGTATCGACTCGGCGATTCTCCAGTCGCGCCAGGTGTGGCAAGCGAGTGGGCACGAAGAAGTCTTCACGGACCCCATGGTCGAGTGTCGCAACTGCAACGCCCGGCATCGCCTCGACAAGCTGGATAACCCTGATCAATGCCCGACCTGCGGTATGAAGGGTCAGTTCACCGAAACCAAACAATTCAACTTGATGCTGCGGACTCATCTGGGCCCGATCGAGAGCGACGAGAATCTCATCTACCTGCGCCCGGAAACGGCCCAGGGAATTTTCATCAATTACGAAAACGTACGCCGGACCCAACGGCTCCGACTGCCGTTCGGAATCGCCCAGATAGGCAAGTCATTTCGTAACGAGATTACGCCCGGCCAATTTGTCTTCAGGACGCGCGAGTTCGAACAGATGGAAATGGAGTTTTTTTGTCGGCCGGAAGAAGCGGCCAAATGGTATGACTATTGGCTGCGCGCCCGACATGAGTGGTATATCGACCTGGGAATGAACCCGGACAATCTCCGCATCCGCACCCATGACGACACTGAACTGTCGCACTATTCGGCCGGTACCGCTGACGTCGAATATCAGTTCCCATGGGGTTGGGACGAACTTGAAGGTATCGCCAACCGGACGGACTTCGACCTCCGTCAGCACGCTGAGGCCAGTGGTGAGGACCTGCGCTATTACGATCAAGAAGCCGACGAGCGCTTCTTTCCTTATGTCATTGAACCCGCCGCCGGGGCCACCCGAACAACCTTTGCGCTCTTGATCGACGCCTATGACGAGGAAGTCGTCAACGAAGAGAAGCGTGTCGTTCTGAGGCTCGATCCGCGGTTGGCCCCCTATCAGCTTGCGGTGCTTCCGCTGTCCAAGAAGGCTGAATTGGTCGAACCAGCTGAGGCGTTAGCCGATCGGCTGCGGCGCACGTATGAACTCGAGATGGATGTAACCCAGGCGATCGGACGCCGATATCGACGTCAGGATGAAATCGGGACACCGTACTGCATCACTTATGACTTCGATTCACTCGACGACGCGGCGGTGACTGTGCGAGATCGCGACACCATGGCACAGGACCGGGTTTCGATCGACCGACTTGAAGGTTATCTGGCTGAACGGCTGAGTCCGCGTTAGCCACAGTTGATGGGAGCGTGGTGAGGTAATAGGTTCGCCGTTGTGCTCGTTGGCGGTCTCGGTCGTCGAGCGAGACACGGTTGCATCGCTTTGACACGGTGAACGGTTCGCAAGCCTGAGATTTCTACCTGTTTGGATCCCAATTTGCCTAGGCTGATCTGAACCGGATCTTTTCTGGAATCGTATCGAATGAACAAACCTGGCCAGGGAGTAGGTATGAAACGCGTTCTCGTAGTCGTGACAGCTATTGGAGTTCTTGGTGCAGGAGTGGCTCTGGCGTGGTTCTATTCGAACGGAAATGCTGAGCCAAGCACCGACCTCACGGCACCTCCGATCGAGACGCCGTCGACGGTTGCGGCGGCCGAATCCACCCTGGCCCGGCCGACGTCGTACATCATCTCGTCGGCAGAGTCGTCGGTGAGTTTCACGCTTAACGAAGAGTTGCGTGGGGCGGATGCCACTGTGGTTGGTTCAACGGATCAGGTCGCCGGAGAAATTGTCGTCGACTTTGACAATCCGTCAGCATCTCTTCTTGGCGATGTTGTCGTCAATGCCCGAACATTCGCAACCGACTCGAACAATCGGAACCGGGCCATTCGGGGGGCCATCCTCAATACCGACGCATTTGAATTCATTACGTTTTCGCCGACGTCCATCGATGGCCTACCAACCGAGCCGACTGACGAATTCACCTTTACGGTGACCGGCGATCTGACCATTCGTGACATGACCCGGCCGGTCACGTTTGAAGTTCAAGTGAGCGGATCTACCGATCGGATCGAGGGGAGTGCCAGCTCAACAGTCAACCGGGCCGACTTTGACCTCATCATTCCCAGTGTGCCGTTTGTTGCCAATGTCGATGAGGAAGTGACGTTGACGATCGACTTCGTTGCCGTGCCCGGTTAGGGTCACACGACAACCGGGAGTGGCGTTTCGTCGACTTCCCGAGCCTTGCGGGGCCATCTACCATGACACCCACGATGCCTTTTTCCTATCCTGCAACGCGCCGAACCAACCAGACTGACGACTTTCACGGCACGGTTGTTGCCGACCCCTATCGGTGGCTTGAAGAAGAGACCGAAGAGGTCGCCGGGTGGGTAGCTGCCCAGTCTGACTTTGCGGCTGGCTACCTGGCCGGCATCCCTGGCCGGGCCGCACTGGTCGAAAGACTTACCCGGTTGTGGGACTTTCCCCGCTGGTCGGTTCCGACCAACCGGCGCGGCACGTATGTCTTCGGCTATAACGACGGTCTGGCCGATCAGCCGATCCTGTATCGCCAGCAGGGCTTGGACGGTGATCCCGAACTGCTCCTCGATCCGAACACCTACTCGGAGGACGGCGCCGTGGCGGTAACCGGCACGTTTCTTTCCCATAACGGTACGTATATGGCGTTCAACGTTGCTGAGGGCGGGTCGGACTACATGGACATGCACGTTCTCGAGGTGGCGTCCGGGCAGGAGACTGGCGACGTGATCGACGGCATGCGGTTCGGGAACGCCGAATGGTCTCAGGACGATCTTGGGTTCTATTACCCGCGCTATCCCGACGCTGATGAGGGCTTTGCGATCAATACGAACATGCGGGTGTTCTATCACCGGTTGGGCGAGGCCCGCTCCGATGACGAACTGGTCTACGAGCGCCCCGATTTGCCGGGGCTCGGGTTCTTTCCGCAAGTGACCGACGATGGCCGGTACCTGGTCATGAGTTGCTGGGATGGAACGGCCTCCCAAACTCGGTTGTACGTCAAGCCGCTCGCCGGAGATCCGGTGGTGGGCGATCCCGATGAGTTCGGTTTTCATCGTCTCTTTGACGCCTTCGATGCTGCCTACCACTTCGTACATTCCGAGGGTTCCAAGTTCTACATCCAAACGAACAAGGATGCCCCCCGATCGAAAGTGATCAGCTTCGATGTCGCGTCAGGCCAGGTTGAGTCGGTCATCTCCGAGGCCGATGACCCATTGGAGGCGACTGCGGTGGTTGGGGGCCGCCTGGTGGCCAATTACCTGCATGATGCCTATTCACGTCTGGCGATTTTCGCCCTCGACGGCACGTTTGTGCACGACATCGAACTTCCATCGATGGGTTCGGTCGCTGAGATGGCCGGGCGGGCCGAAGACGAAGACCTGTTCATCAACTTTCAGTCTCATCTCGATGCGCCGGCCATCCTGCGGTACAACGTGGCCTCCCGGGAAACCACTTCGTTTCACGCGTCTACCGCCGAGTTCGAGCGGGAGCTGTTTGTCACCCGCCAGGTGTTCGCCACAGCTGACGACGGGACGCCGCTTCCGATATTTCTGACGCATCGCCGGGACGTTGGTCTGCCAGCGCCCACGGTCATGTATGGCTATGGCGGTTTCAATATTGCAGTGACTCCGACCTTTTCGCCTGCTCGAATTGCTCTCCTGGAGGCGGGAGCCGTGTTCGCGTCAACCGTTCTGAGAGGGGGTTCGGAGTTCGGCGAGAGCTGGCACGAGGCCGGGATGCTCACGCGCAAACAACGAGTGTTTGATGACTTTGCTCAGTGTGGCGAGTTTCTTGTTGCTTCGGGAGTGACGACTCCCGACCAGCTTGGGATTTTCGGAGGTTCGAACGGTGGTCTACTGACGGCTGCCAGCGTGCTGCAACGACCCGACCTGTTCGGGGCCGTGGTCTCGGCTGTGCCGGTCACCGATATGTTGCGGTTCCACCGCTTCACGGCCGGCCGATACTGGACCCCCGAATATGGCAACGCTGACGAAGACCCCGATCAGTTCACCGCGCTGCTTGCCTACTCGCCGCTCCACACCGTCGATCCGAATGGGAGCTACCCGCCGGTCCTGATTACGACTGCCGAATTCGATGATCGGGTGGTTCCGATGCATTCGTTCAAATGGGGGGCTGTCATGCAGGCGGTTGGAGGGAATGAATCGCCGGTCCTCATCCGAATCGATCGCCGGGCGGGCCACGGTCTCGGCAAACCGACCACGAAGCAGATTGAGGAAGCGGCCGATATTTACGGGTTCTTCCTCCATCACTTGAAAGAACACGGGTGAGGAGAGTTCGCCGATCTAAAAGTTCGCTGAACTAAAAGTTTGCCGATCTAGAAGTTTGCCGATCTAGAAGTTTGCCGAACTAGAAGTTTGCCGAACTAGAAGTTCGCCGAACTAGAAGTTCGCCGAACTAAAAGTTCGCTTGGTACCAGACGCCGACGTAATAAGAGACGCCAGCTCCGATGGCCGCCAGGATGAGGTTTTCGAGTCCCGCTCTGAGCCAATGACCGCGGGTGGCGAAGGTTTTACCCGCGCCAACCACAAAGAGGGCTACTCCAGAAAGGGCCCCCGCCCACAGGAGACCGGTGCGGGGAGCCACGTCGAACATGAACGGTACGACGGACGTCGACGCTCCGGCCAGGAAGAGACCACCGGACACGCTCATGGCGACATATGGATTGCGACGGTGTTCATCGACGAATCCGAACTCCAGGGCCATCATTATCTTCATGAGGGATTCGTCATCCTGGTCGTATGCAGCAACGACCTGGTCGGAAAGCTCCCCACTCAGGCCGGTTTCGACGAACATTTCCTTGAGTTCCTCGAGTTCATACTTCCGGTGAAACTTGATGTGTTGCCGCTCGAGAGCCACTTCGCCGTGGAAAACCTCTTCCTGGGCTTTGGTAGCAATGTACTCGCCGACGCCCATGGAAATCGCCCCGGCTATGGCACCGGCGACGGCGGTAAGGAGGACCGTCCTCGTATCGAGTGCGCCACCAACCACGCCGGCTACGAGGAGGAACATGGAAACGAGGCCGTCGTTGACCCCGAGAATGATGTCGCGCCAGTATTCACGCGACGAACCAAGGTGGTCAACGTACGGGGGGACGCCTGGGACGGGTTTTGGAAGTTCGACGGCCATGAAAGCTGCATCCTAGAACGGCGGGACCGCCCATCGAATTCGTTCGTCGGGGTGGGTTCCCGTTTTCGCCGACTTCTGTCACGGCTATCGTGAGACCTCTGACGAACTCCGGGTAGAGGTATGGCCTACGACCGCGATGACATCGAGAAGATCAGGCAGGCTACGTCGATTATCGACCTGGTCCAGGCTGTCACGAGTGTCAAGAAGGCCGGACGTTCGCATAAGGCGATTTGTCCGTTCCATCAGGAGAAAACGCCTTCGATGTCGCTTGACCCGGCCCGCGGCTTCTATCACTGTTTCGGCTGCGGGGCCGGCGGTGACATCTTCAAATTCGTTCAGGAAACTCAGGGTCTCGACTTCTCCGAAGCGGTGGAACTCCTCGCCCGTCAAGCCGGGGTGACGTTGCGTGTCGACCCGCAAGCCGCCCAACGTCGGGGCGAACGGCATCGACTGATCGACGCCGTTGAGGCGGCGGTCGACTTTTACAACGAGCGTCTCAAGACTGGCAATGATGCCGGGACGGCCCGGTCATATCTGCGGGGGAGGGGCTACGACGGAGACGTCGTCGACGAGTTTGAGCTGGGATTCTCGCCATCGGACAGCCGAACCGACCTGGTCCGGCATCTGAAGAAGGCAGGTTTCAAGGATCAGGACCTCATCGGGGCCGGGCTGGCCAGAAAGTCCCAGCGCGGAGCGGTAATTGACTGGTTCCACGGGCGTGTCATGTTTCCGATTCGAGACGTCAAAGGTGATGCAGTCGGGTTTGGTGCCAGGCTCCTTGAGGGCGACGGCCCCAAGTACCTGAACACACCGGAAACCAAGCTCTATTCGAAAGCCAAGCTGTTGTATGGCCTCGACAAGGCGCGCAAGGAAATCACCCTCAACCGACTGGCGATTGTCGTTGAGGGTTACACAGACGTCATCGCCCTCCATCGAGCAGGGATGCCACTGGCCGTTGCGTCGTGCGGTACGGCACTTGGCGAAGACCACTTCGACCTTCTCCGGCGCTTTACCGATGTGATCGTCCTGGCCTTCGACGCCGATCAGGCTGGGGCTGGAGCGGCCATCCGGGGAGACGAACTCCACCTCCCCGCCGAACTCGGCTTGGATCTGCGGGTGGCTCGCATGCCAGAAGGACGAGATCCAGCGGACATGGTCCAGGATGGCGATGCGTCCTTGTTGCGAAAGGCCATTGACGATTCGATCCCGCTGCTGATGTTTCGGCTGGACAGCGAAGTTCGTAACCACCGCTTGAATGAGCCGGAAGGCCGTGCGAGGGCGGTCAGGGCATGCGCAGAAATCGTCGGACGCCTCAGCGATAAGGTGGCCAGGGCCGAATACGCCCGCTACATCGTCCGTCTTACCGGCGCCGATGCGGCGGCAGTAACCGAAGCCGTTGAGCAAGCCGCTCGTGGCCGGAAAGGTAGAAGCACAGGGGCTGCCAAACCCGTCGCATCGGCGACGCCGGTCCGGGATTTCCCTCCTCCCCGTACGGGCGCTGATCGCCTCGAGCGGGAGGTTCTTCGATTGGTGGTTTCGAATCATCTTGGTGAGGTCGTGGTGGACCCCGATTGGATCGGCCGGGCCGATTACCGGGAGGTATTCGAGATCCTGGCCGCACAGCGGGCGAAAACCGATCGGGTGGACATCAACGCGGTGGAAGATCAGGGGATTCGTAGTTTCTTGATGGCCATCATGTTGGACGACCCCCCCGAAGGGGATCCACAAGAAATCGCAACGGCGGTGCACATTCAGGCAATCGACCGCCAGATCGCCGATCTAACGGCGCAATTAGATCAAGTTTCGCCACAGGAGTATTCACAGCTGCAGTACAAGTTGATAGCGTTGGAGAAACAAAAGCGGGAGCTTGGTTCGCATGGGGATTAACGAACTCGTTGAAGCGCTGATCAAGCGCGGCCAGCAGCGCGGTTTTCTCACTGCCGCCGAGGTGCAACAAGACCTTGAGGATGCCGAGGCACCCCCCGAGGCCTTCGACGTCGTGTTCGAGCGACTGTCGGCGGCGAAAGTCAAGGTTTCCGAGGATGGGGCCGAGAACTTTTTGGTTCCGTTTTCCGAGGACGACCACATTTCGCTCTCCGATCCGGTTCGTATGTATCTCCAGGAGATCGGTCGGGTCGCTCTGCTGACCGCACAGCAAGAAGTTGAGCTGGCGATGGCGATCGAGGCTCGCAGGCGGGCGGTCGAGAAGCTCGAACAGCCCGGGTTTGGGATGGAAGACCTGACGGTCGAGGACAAGGTCATCCTGGATCGCACCATTCGTCACGGTGACCGCTCAGAAAAACGTCTGGTCGAGGCGAATTTGCGACTCGTTGTGTCGATCGCCAAGAAGTACGTTGGTCGGGGCATGGCGCTGCTGGATCTCATCCAGGAGGGCAATCTTGGTCTCATGCGAGCCGTCGAGAAGTTTGACTACCGAAAGGGATTCAAGTTCTCGACCTACGCGACCTGGTGGATCCGTCAGGCGGTGACCCGCGCTCTCGCCGATCAAGCCCGGACCATCCGGGTGCCGGTTCACATGGTGGAAACCATAAACAAACTTGCCCAAACCCAGCGGGCGTTGCTCCAGGACCGCGGGCGCGAACCAACCATTCAGGAAATCGCCGCCGAAATGGAAGTTGATGAGGATCGGGTGAGCGAACTCCAAAAGATCGCCCAAAGTCCGGTTTCGTTGGAGACGCCGCTCGGCGAAGAAGATGACTCGACGCTCGGCGACTTCGTTGAGGACACCGAAGCCGTTGTTCCGGTTGAGGCTGCCTCTTTTAAGTTGCTTCAGGAGTACATGGCCCACGCCCTCGAAGATCTCAACGAACGAGAGCGCACGGTTCTCATCATGCGATACGGTCTCGACGACAACCCACCCCGCACGCTGGAGCAGGTTGGCAACCATTTCAACGTCACCAGGGAACGAGTCCGCCAGTTGGAGACGAAGGCGTTGGCCAAACTCCGGCATCCCGCCCGGTCCAAGAAGCTTGAAGGCTTCCTGGGCGACGCCTAGCGAGGTTCACCAGGACCGTTGACGGACTGTCTGGAAGGGTCTGCTACTGTTGCGACTCGCAAACGCGACCTTCCGGGGTAGCTCAATTGGCAGAGCGTCGGACTGTTAATCCGTAGGTTGTGAGTTCGAGTCTCACCCCCGGAGCACCCAAAACCCCTGCTCACGCGGGGGTTTTTGGCTATGTGGTGATGTTATCTGGGCAGCGTCGGGTTGTGCCTCGAGAGGTCCGTGACGGCGGTGGGGTCATCTTCGATCAAACGGCTGCCGGGGCCAGGTCGTATCGCCTCCATGACATCTGCCGGCCGTTTGGTCGCTGGTTGGGAGGACCGTGGTTGTGGCCTCCGGCTAGGTTCAGGTTCTTGCTCGTGTTGGACGCATCGGAGGGATTGAATTGGATCAGCCAGACGTGAAGGCCAGGACCGAGGTGCGAGATGGTATGCGCATCACCTGGCATCAGCCGATACTCATGGATGACGGCACGGTGCTCAGGGCGGATGTGTTTCGACCGATCGAGGACGGTAAGTATCCGGTGATTCTGACTTATGGGATCTATGGCAAGGGGGTCGCCTATCAGGACGGGTACCCTCTCCAGTGGGCGAAGATGGTGACCGATTATCCCGAGATACTTGAGGGATCGACCAATAAGTATCAGAACTGGGAAGTGACCGATCCGGAGCGGTGGGTCCCCGACGGATACGTGTGTGTTCGGGTTGATTCGCGAGGAGCCGGTTGGTCCCCGGGGTTCATGCAGCCGAACTCGCCGACGGAGATAGAGGACCTTTACCGGTGCATCGAGTGGGCTGGCACTGAGCCCTGGAGCAACGGCAAAGTGGGGATGTTGGGGATTTCCTATTACGCCAGGAACCAGTGGCGGGTGGCTGGTCTACAACCTCCCCACCTGGCAGCGATCATTCCGTGGGAAGGGGCGAATGATCCGTATCGCGATTCTGGCTACCACGGGGGCATTCTGAGCCAATTTCAAGAGTTGTGGTCGAAGGTTCAGGTGGTCAACGTTCAGTACGGTCGTGGTGATGGCGCTCGAACGAACCCGAATACCGGTGAGTCCGTTGCCGGACCGGTGACGCTGTCGGACGAGGAGTTGGCTGCCAACCGGGTTAACGCTTATGAAGAGTTGAAGGGTCACCCGCTCGACGACGATTGGCACCGTGCCCGGGCCGCCGACCTATCCCTCGTCACGGTGCCGGTGTTGACGTGCGCCAACTGGGGTGGTCAGGGCATTCATCCTCGCGGTAACTTCAACGGGTTTATCGAGGCGGCTTCGGAGCAGAAGTGGCTCGAAGTGCATGGCGATTCTCATTGGTCGTTGTTCTCGAGTGGCTACGGCCTTGATCTTCAGAAGCGCTTCTTCGACCATTTCCTCAAGGGAATTGCAAATGGTTGGGAGGCCACCCCGCCGGTGATGCTCAATGTTCGTCATCCTGGAGAGAAGTTTGTCCTTCGGTATGAGAACGAATGGCCCCTGGCACGGACCGAGTGGACCAAGCTCTACGTCGATCCCCAGAATCGACAGCTCTCGCTTGAAGCGCCGGCCGTGAAGAGTTCGGTGACCTATGAGGCGCTCGGCGACGGCGTTACCTTCCGGTTTCCCCCGTTTGACAGTGACACAGAGCTAACTGGCCCGATGGCAGCGAAGCTTTTTGTGTCTTCGGACACCGAGGATGCCGATCTGTTCCTCATAGTGCGGGTCTTCGACCCAGATGGCCACGAGGTGACGTTCATGGGTTCGACCGACCCGAATACCCCGATCGCCAACGGGTGGCTGAGGGTGTCGCATCGGAAGCTCGACCCAGATCGAAGCTTGCCCTACCGTCCATACCACCCCCACGATCGGGTCGAGGCCCTCACGCCCGGTGTCGTGTACGAGTGCGATGTCGAGATTTTGGCTTCATGCCTGGTGATCCCGGCCGGCTGGGAGCTGGCGTTGACCGTTCGGGGCAAGGACTACGAGTACGACGGTGAAGTCGGTGAGTTCGCCAAGACGTTTCACTACGCCACCCGTGGCACCGGGGGCATGACCCACAACGATCGAGACGACCGGCCTCTGGATACATTCGGCGGGATGGTCACGCTCCACGCCGGTGACGGCCGGGAGCCGTACCTTCTGGTACCAGTCATCCCGCCCCAGGAGTGACTGATCCACCTCGTCTCGGCTCTTGGCGTACCCATCCGGCTCGGGACTGAAGCGAACGCTCCCGGTAATCGCGTGCTCGTCGCTTGAGGAGG
>CAJQPD010000036.1 GCA_905480085.1 uncultured Acidimicrobiia bacterium | reverse complement strand
CGATGGGGATTAGCTGATTTGGGGATGGAACGCCGGCTCCATCGAGGAACAAGTTGGGTCCGACGGTCTCGAGGATTCCCAGGATCAAGCCGCCCAATGCAGCTCCGGTAATCGAGCCGATTCCGCCGAGCACGGCCGCCGTGAAGGCTTTGAGTCCTGGGAAAAAGCCCATGAAGAAGTGGGCCTGGTTGAAGAGGAAGACGTAAAGAATTCCGGCCGCTCCGGCGAGGGCTCCCCCTACGGCGAATGTAAACACGATGGTTCGATCGACATCGACTCCCATAAGGGCGGCGATCTCGCGATCCTCCCCGACAGCGCGCATCGCCCGGCCGATTCTGGTTCGCTCCACGATCCAGTAAAGGATGAGCCACAGAGCGACGGCGCCGAGAATCGAGATGACATGTACTTTCTGGAAGTCGTACCCGAAGATGTTCCAGGTGCCCTGGATGGCCGGGATAGTCGGGTAAGCCCGAGCGTTGGCACCGTAGAAACCCCGGAAGGTGTACTGGAGAAACAAGGATGCGCCGATGGCGGTGATCAGCGGAACCAGGCGGGGCGCTCCCCGGAGCGGACGGTAGGCGATGCGCTCCAACAGGATTGCAACCACCATTGAAACGGACGAAGAGACAAGAAAGAGTAACGCAATGGAAATGATCGGACTGGATACCAACATGCCTGCCTGATCGAGGCCGACCGCTACGAAATAGGCCGTGAAGGCCCCGGCCATGAATACCTCGCCATGGGCGAAGTTGATGATGAACAAGATGCCGTAGACGAGGGTGTACCCGAGGGCGATGATGGCGTAGACGCTGCCTCGCGCTACGCCGGAGACGAAGAGGTTGATCCACACTTCGCTCGAGAACCGGCCGAGCCGCAACGTGGCGATCGATCCGGCCGCAGCCCCGTATACGATCACAATCGCCAGCAGGATGAGAACAAACTTCCTGACCGGGAAGCGCTCAAGGAACAGCCGATAGCGGCTTTCCGTGTTTGAACCCGTCGTCATGCGGCCAACACCATTGTTCTCTCCGTCCATGGTTTTGGTGTGAAGGGAGGGGGCCATGCGGCCCCCTCCCTGCTAGGTGGTTTTTTGCTAGCCCTCGAGCGAGATGACCTTGCTGAAGACCGGGGTATCGGCACGGGCGCCGCCAACGACGTCGAACACCGCAATGGTGGCCGATGGCTGGCAGTCACCGGTTGCATTACAGGTGATCGAACCGGTGATCCCTACCAATCCGGACGTTGCGCCAATCGCATCGCGAAGCGCCGTGCGGGGGATGTAGAGGGTGTCACCATCTTCGATCGCAACCTTGTCGATCGCAGCCAACAACATGTTGGTTGCATCCCACGAGTGGGCATGGAAAGCCGACAATGGCTCCGAGCCGTACTTCTCTGCATACCGTGGCAAGAAGATGTCTGCGTACAGGGCTGCGTCACCGGCGAAAGCCGTGACGTCAGGACCTGACAAGTAGACACTGTCGCCTGCCGCTGCATAGAAGTCGTCAGACCAGAGGCCATCCGAACCGGCCAATACAACCGTGTCGCCCAGCGTCGTCTTGGCTTGCTGGACGAGAAGGCTGCCCTCACCCACGAAAATGGGGAAGTAGAGCAGTTGCGGGCTCCCGGCCTGGATCGACGCAAGTACGCCAGAGAAGTCGGTGTCACCGACCTGGATGGCGTCCTGGCTCGTCACGGTCCCGCCAAGGGCGGTGAATGACTCTGCGAATGCGTTAGCCAGACCTTCGGCGTATGGGCTGCCGTCATGAACGGTCGCTGCGGTCATCAACCCTTCTTGGGTGAACGCAAAGTCCGCTACAGCCGCTCCCTGCAACTTGTCGTTGTGGGCGGTCCGGAAATAGAACGGGTTACGGATGGCCGCGTCGGTCAGAGCCGGAGCTGTGTTCGACGGGGACAGCAACGTGACGCCCTTGTCTCCGAGGATCTTGTCGGCAGTACCGAGTGCAGCTGATGAACAGCTCGTGCCGATTACGGCCACGATCTGCGTGTCTGCGGCGAGCTTGTTGGCACCAGCGGTGCCGCCCTCAGCCGAGCAACCGTCATCCTCTGCGACCAGCACCACATCATGGCCCATGATCTGACCGTTGGTGTCGTCGAACGTACTGTCCATGTAGTCCAACGCCATTTCGACGCCGTACTGGCTGTCGAGACCCAGTGACGAGTTCACGCCAGTGATAACGAGCAGTGAACCGATCTTGATCGGGTCGCCGGCGGCGACAGCTACGCAGCCGAATTCGTCGTCCGCGCATGCTTCTGGCTCGGTTCCGCCGTCAGATCCGCCACCACAAGCTGCGGCGATGAGGGCAAGAACCAGCAGAAGAGCCGTGAGGCCTCTGTAATTTTTGATCTTCATAAGCAATAGATTCCTTTCGATGTTTTCATGTTCGGTCAACTCGCTCACGCGTTCTTGGCCGGGATCGACGAAGTCGTATGGCATTCTAGAGTTCCGGAGAGCCTCCAACCCGTGCCTTACGTCACGCCATTGAGAAGACGATAGCGTCCCACGACCCGACAGAGCGAAGAGATGGACTTTTTTGCGCCGCACGGTCGCCCATGGGTATTTCGGCCCTGGCTGTTTTTCCCGACGGCAAACCTGGCCCGTTGTCGACCCAAAGCCCTGACCGCGACGTTTCTTCCGACGACCGTTGGAAAGGTTTCTCCCGTGGGTATGGAGCCAAAAACCACCAGGTGCCCACTCCAAGGTAGTGGGCAGGCGACTGCGATTGTTTCGAACGTGGGTACAGTTGACTAGTACCGACAATCGCCGAGAGGAAAACCACCATGGCACTTGATTCGACTGCGTCCACCCACTGGGAGGGCGATCTGATGACCGGAGCGGGAACCACCACGCTGGCCTCAGGAGCGGCTGGACCGTTGGCCGTCGACTGGAAAGCCCGCTCGGAGGCCCACGGTGGCAAGACGAGCCCTGAAGAGTTGATCGCCGCCGCGCATGCCTCGTGTTTCTCGATGGCACTTTCCAACGCACTCGGAAAAGCCGGACTTCCGCCCGTCTCACTCGATGTGCAAGCAACCGCCACCTTCGTTCCCGGAGAGGGAATAACGGGCATGGTGCTCGTCCTTCGCGGCAACGTACCTGGACTCGATCACGCCGGGTTCCTCGAGGCCGCCGAAGGTGCCAAGGCGGGTTGCCCCGTCTCGAAAGCGCTGGCCGGCAACGTTCCGATCACGCTTGAGGTTCACGAAGCCTGATCCACCCGATCGGCAACGACCCGGTGGTTCATAAAGCTCGGCTCGGGGAAGCC
>CAJQPD010000035.1 GCA_905480085.1 uncultured Acidimicrobiia bacterium | reverse complement strand
CCCGAAAGGTATCCTGCCGTGGACTTCCTGCGATCGGCCAGGATGGGAAACAGCTCGTATACCCGATCCATCTGCCCGGAAAGATCACCCCTGGTGGTGTGAGCCCCGACCCGGAGGTTCTCTTCGACAGTGAACTCGCCGAACACCCGGCGACCTTCCAACACCTGTGTCACGCCCCGCCCGACGATTGCGGCGGCCGATGCCTTGTGGATCGGGGTTCCGTCAAGACTGATCTCGCCCTTGGTGATGTCGCCGTTGTGGACATCGAGCAGACCGGTGATCGCCCGCAGGACGGTCGTCTTGCCGGCCCCGTTGGCGCCGAGGAGAGCGACGATCTGGCCATCGGGAACCTGAAATGAAACGCCGCGCAGCACGAGGATGACGTCGTGGTAAACGACCTCCAAGTTCGCAACTTCGAGCAATCCCGGTTCCTCCGTCAATCGCTGGCGCCCGCCATGGTAGGCGACTCGCCTGTCCGATCAGGGAGTTGAGCGTCAAAATTTCTAGTTCGGGTTTAGCGGCTCAAGGCCGATTCCTTCAGGCGCCTTCCACCCATTCGGCTCCCCCCGGCCAATGCTCCTTCTTCCAGATGGGGGCTCGCTTCTTGAGCTCGTCGATGATGTAGCGCGCCGCGTCAAAGGCATCTCCCCGGTGGACCGAAGAAACCGCCACGAGTACTGACACCCCCCGCACTCCAACTACCCCGGTTCGGTGTTCGGCGACGATATGGAGGACATCCCACTCCCGGCGAGCCTCCTCGACGATCCCCTGTATCTTTCCGACCACTTGCTCGGCGTAGGCCTCGTACTCAAGACGATCGATGTCGTTCTTGCCGGGCGAATGGTTTCGGACCGTCCCGGAGAACAGAACGGTCGCCCCGGCCCGGTCATCAGCCACCTCGGCGTACACCGCGGCGGGGTCGAGTGGACCGGCAGAAAGACCAACACGGGTTCGAAGCGTTTCATCGTTCATACAATGATCATATGCCAGACGAGCCGTCCGACGATATTCCAATGCCCGATCCTTTCTCCGGTCGTTCCGGTGACACCCCGGCCCCGTTGCCCGCCAACTCTGCCGGAGAGAGGTCCGATCCGGACCCAACGCCGCCGGCCGCCCAGAAAGCCACCACCCATCGCCAGGCGGGTTCACCTCGTCGTTGGCCGAGGTGGGCTGGCTGGTTGAGTGCTCTCCTGGTCCTCGGGATCGGCACCTCAATGGCGTTTACCCAGCTGCGAGCACCCGTCCCCGTGGCCAATCCGGTGACAACTACAACACCCCCGCCGCCTCCGGAGACGACCATCGCCGTCGTCTCTGCTGCATTCGCGGTGACCATCGAGGTCACTGGCGACGCGAGTGACGAGATCGGCCTCGGTTCGGGAATAGCCATCAACGACGGAACGTATATTCTCACCAACTCTCACGTGGTCGAGACCGCCGAGTCGATCAGCGTGATCGACGATGAGCAGAACCGCCACATGGCGACGGTGGTCGGCACCGATGCCGTTACAAATCTGGCAGTACTTCAGATTGATGGCTCGCCGCTCGTTGTGATGGGCGAACCATCCGGCGAACCACTCACCATCGGCTCCACGGTCACCACCGTTCTGGGTTTGTCGGATCGAGCCACCGTTATCGACACGGCTCAGAGGCTCAACATCAGCGACACCTGGCGGCTGTACGACCTCATTGAGCTCGATCATGGGTTCCCCATCCAGATGAGCGGCGGACCTCTTCTCGACGTCGACCAGCGGGTGGCAGGCATCCTGACCATCGTGGCGGAGGACGATGGGCCCGGGTATGCGATCCCGATAGCGACCGGGCTCGCCATCGCCGATGAGCTAATCGCCAGCGGCCGGGTCCCCCACGGGTACCTGGGGCTGCAAGGCGTCGACTCCCTACTTGGTGGTGTCGAGGTATTCGCCCTGCCCGCCGGGTCGCCACTACGAGCCGGCGGTGCCCGCGAAGGGGACGTCATCGTCGGCATCAACGCCAACGAAATTACGTCAACAGCCGATCTGATAGCCCTGCTACGGACCTATCGTGAAGGTGACAACGTCACAGTTGAGATTCTGCGAGAGTTCGAAACGATCGCAATCGAAGTGACCCTTGACCGCCATCCGGAATCGTGATTGCACATGGCAGATGACATCTTTTCCCAACTTATCGAACTGTTCAACCAGCCGGGCCCGGTGAATTGGAAACTGGCCCGCGAGGTCGCGGTACAACTAGCCGGTGACCGGGAGCCGATCGACCCCTGGTTGGCGGATGAGTACATCGAACTGGGCCGACTCGCCCAACTTCAGATCCAAGCCGCCACTCACCTGCGGGCGCCCGACTCGCTCGATGTCGTTCCGACCGACCGCCACGACTGGGCAACTCAGCGGCTGCAAGCGTTCTCATACCTCGTCGAGCCCCTCGCCAGCCAGTACGACGACCTCGGAGGCGGTTCGGATCCGATGAGCCAGTTGCTCAAACCACTCGGCCCTGCGCTACTCGGCATGCAGATCGGGTCAACGATCGGGTTCCTTTCGCACCGGGCGATCGGCCAGTTCGACATCGGTCTACCGGCCAACCCGGCCGGGGCCCGTTATGTCATCGTCGACAACGTCGAGGATTTCGCCTCCGACTACCAACTTGAGCCCCGCCAGGTCCGATTGTGGGTGGCCCTGCGAAACGGTATCCACGACGCGGCATTCGCAGGGCCCTGGCTACGGCAGTACGTCATCGACCTGGTTGAGGAGCACCTGGCCGGTGTCACATTCGACACATCCCATCTCATGGAGACGTTGCAGAATCTGAGCGACCCGAACAACATCCAGCAGATGATGGCGGACGCAGACGGCCTCAGTGGCTTTCTCTCCCCAACCTCGACATCAGAAGCTCAGGCAAAGGCCAGGGCGGCGATCGGGTTCGTCAGCGGGTATGCCGACCATGTCTTGGGGGCGGCGGCCGGCAACCTGATCCCTGACCGCGGCGCGATCGAGACCGCCCACCGCGTCAAACAATCTGAACCTGGAATCCCTGAACAGCTACTGACCAAACTCATCGGCATCGAACTCACCGAAGAACTCCACCAGGAAGGCGTCGAGTTCTGTGATGAGGTCTCCCGGCGGTGGGGATCGGAAGCTCTCGAAAGCGTCTGGGACGAGCCGGCCAACCTCCCGATCGCTGGAGAGCTAACCGACCAGGTCGCCTGGGCCGCCCGGGTCTTGTTACCAGACTTCTAGGAACATCGCTACATTCCTTCGCACCGGAAATCGACAGAATCGGACCCGATATGACCGCCGAGATTGGAAAGCCAGCACCGGGCTTTGAACTGGTCGACCAGACCCGCTCGCTCGTATCAATTGAGTCGCTGCTCGGTAATAGGGCGCTAATCAAGTTCATTCCGTTCCCCTTCACCGCCGTCTGTGAGGGCGAGGTGTGTGAAGTACGTGACAACCTCTCCTCCCTCACCGACCTCGACACCAATATCGTGGTCATCACCTGTGACCCGATGCCGTCCAATGCAAAATGGGCGGCCGAACTGGGCGTTTCCTTCCCGATCCTGTCGGATTTCTGGCCGCACGGGGCGGTGGCTCAGGCCTACGGATGTTTCAACGAAGCGATCGGCGTTGCCATGCGTTCAACGTATGTCCTTGACGCAGACGGGATTGTTCGAGACATCGTTGCCACGCCAATCATGAGGGAAGCTCGCTCGATGGCGGCGTACCACGAAAGTCTGTTGTCCATCTGACCGACCGTGTGAACGGCTAGCCGAATAGACCGTCCCAGAGTCGCTCGAAGAATCCCCGACTGCGGGGGTCCGGAAGCTCAGACAACACCCTGGCTTGCACATCGACCGGCAACTCACCGACGAGCACGTACCCACCGAGGTTGCTGTGCCATGCGTACACGGCTCGACCCAATTCGAAAATTCGCTGATACTCGTGGCCCTCGATGGTTACCCGCGGCTGATCGTCCAGTTCTGGTATCGAGATCGGCCGACTCGAATTGGTGAGTTGAAACGTGAATAGCCCGTCACCGTAGAAGGCCGACGACAGGTCCGATTGAGACCCACCCCGCACTTGCAAGCGACTAAACCCGGCTAACTGGAGCGGAAGCGCTCGATCGACATCGTCGGCCTGAACGGCACCAGCGGGCTCAGGACCGTCGACGGTCGTCACCCCGCGGGCCGGACCTGGCGATCCCAGATGGAACTCGATGAACCGCGTGGTGCAATAAGGCGAACCGTCACTATTGAAGATTTCAGACATCAGGAGGACGCTGGATTCGACATCGAACGACAATCGGACTCGAAGCGTGTCACCGTCGAACACCTCGATGACCTCGACGCGACGGCCCAGAACTTCCCCGTCGGCGGATAGCCCGATTTCATACTGCGAACCG
>CAJQPD010000034.1 GCA_905480085.1 uncultured Acidimicrobiia bacterium | reverse complement strand
CCGAGGCCATCCTCGGGCTTCGTTACGACGAGGTGGGCGCCATTCACGCAAGCGAGTTGGCGGACCTGTTCCAGACCACCGCTCTCGACGGATCGGCGATACCCAGTGAGCATCTTCCCATCGTCGTCGCCCTCCGTGAACGCCGCCCCGCCCACGGCGAGATGCGCATCAAGACGAGTGAGGGTGCCTCGCGCCATCTCCATGTCACAGCCTTCCCGGTGGAAGGCCTCAGTGACCGACACCTCGGGGCGGTGGCCATGTTCTGGGAGGAACCAATCCTGTGAAGATCCTCCTTTCCGGGACACGGGGGTCGTTGGCTGCCTCGGGTTCCGACACCGTCGAATATGGCGGTGACACTGCTTCGATCCACGTCACGGCGGCCGATCGCCACATTGTTCTGGACGCCGGGTCAGGGATCCGGCGTCTTAGCCAAGCCGTTGAGGGCCAGAAGCGAGTGGACGTTTTGCTTACGCACCTTCATATGGACCATATCCAGGGCCTCGGTTTCTTTTCACCGATGTTCAATCCCGAAGTCGAAGTGCATATCTGGGGTCCCGGATCTGCAGAGTTCTCACTTGAACAACTCCTGAGTCGGTACCTGTCCCCACCGCTGTTTCCCGTACACATCCGCGAGTTGTCGTCGGTCGTGTTGCATGACATCAACCCGGGATCCTTTGAGCTGGGTCCGGTCAGGGTCACTGCCGACTACGTGTGCCATCCAGGGGCCACCCTCGGGTACCGTCTCGAAGTCGACGGCAAGTCATTGGCGTACCTGCCCGATCACGAACCCGCCCTCGGCGTTGAACACTTCCCACCAGAGCCTGAATGGACATCCGGATACGACCTGATGGTCGACACCGACGTACTCATCCATGACGCCCAGTACACCGACGACGAGTACGCCGAACGCCAGGGATGGGGCCACAGCACCTTTGACCAGGCACTCGACATCGCCGAGCTCTGCGGGGTGGGATCGCTCGTCACCTTCCACCACGACCCAGGTCACGACGACAAGATGCTCAATACCATTGCCGCCAACATGAAGTCGCACCCGCTCCCGTTCGAGCTGATTCCCGGACGGGCCGGCACCGTTATCAAGGTCTAGAGACGACCGGGTTCACCACCTGCGTCGGCCCGGCGGGCGGGCCCCCGGAGTGATAGCCACAGCTGCCAAGGTGACCAACGCAAAGAAGGTGGCCCCAGGGGGAACGGGGCCACCTTCTTATTGCGGAAAGAGACCCCGTTTAGGAGGTCGTAGGTTTGACCGTGACCGCTACGTCTCGAATTCCGAGGCCGAGCAGGATGAAAATGACACCCATGCCCATTGCCATCGCCGCCACACCAAATGCCAAAACCGATGTGAACAATGATGCCTGCAAGAACGATGCGTTCATGGCCGTAACACGAAGTGGGTCTTCCCGGCCGAGTTCGGCGTAGTGCAAGCCGCCGGTCGCGTCCAGAGCGTGTTGATCGATGATCTTGGCCTGGCAGTAGGCCGTGAACGGACCATTGACATCGTTTTCAGGCAAGCAAGCGTCCTCTGACGTCACGATGTTTTGCTCGCCCAGCGTGTTGCTAACCACCAGGTAGGTGGCGGCTCCACCGACCAGGAGCAAGACGCCCAGGACGATGGCTCCAATTGCTGCAAGTCTTCTCATATCTGTTCTCTCCTTATGAGGCCAATACTGAAGCGCAGTCACCCCGACATCACGGCGAACCTGTCCGATTGGCCTTTGAGTCCTGCCGTAAGTACTTCAGGGATCCTGACGCTTATCTGAACAAGCTACTCACCGAAACGCGCAGATGGGTCCAGCCCAGTATGCGGCAACGGTTGCGGTGTCGGACGAGTCCGACAACAGCCCCCCGAACCCGGCACCATCGACGTCAGTGTTGAACTCGGTCCCGAGGGTGGATTCGAACATCGTGACATCCCAACTGGCGGTGAGCTCGGACACGAGTGAATCGAGACCAACTCCAGTCATGTCGGTCAAAACCGAGCCCGGGTTCAGGGACCATGCCATGAACTGGTCGCCGGCGAATTCGAGTTGGATACCGGACCAGACCGCCACAGCTTCCTGACCATTCGGGCACTCTGCATTGCCCGGATTGACGACGCCGACTTCACCGAGCACAGCATCGACCGCCGAAACGACTGCGTCCTGCGGGGTGCCGAACGGCAGCTGGGTGGTCGAACCCGTGTCGCCGTCAATCACCGTCAACCCGTCCGGCGCCAGGGCCAGAACCACGGTAGGTATGGCGAGGGTGGTGGTCGTCGGAGGTATGGTCGTCGGAGGCACGGTCGTGGATGTCGCTTCGGACGTTGGGCTGGCCACGACGGTCGTTGGCGTAGCCGCCGGAGTGGTAGTTGGGGACGCCAGGGGCTGTTCCCCTTGGCCGCAGGCGCTGACCAGTAGCACCGCCCCAAGGAGAACCGTCAAAAGTCGGACGAACGTTGGACGCCGAAATCGGGCACTATGACGGAGAGAGTTCATGGATCGAATCCTTCGAAGGCGGCGTGAACACCGGTGAGCTGAGCAGCGAAGAGTACCCAGCTCTGTACCGTATCTGACAGCCAAGCGGAACTCAGCTGATTCGTCGACCCGAGATTTCGTTCGCGACGATGCGAACCCAGTTGTTCCTGGCCACGGCGTCTGCCCATGGACGGAGACCGAGTGTTTTCATTTCGCCTATTGCTTCGGGGTCTTCGACGTCCTGAGCAGTACCGCTGACGATCACGCTCCAACCGGTCTGGCTTTCCAGGTCCCAGCCATCGATTTCAAATCCGACCGAAGCAGCATTGCGTGCCGCGTCGAGCTTCTCCCCGGTGGTCGTTCGAAACACGACGTTCCCGCGGTGCATCCGGTAATTGATCGGCATGATCAACGGTTCTCCACCTGAAACGAACGCGATGCGGCCAATCTGTTCTCGTTCAAGGAGGCGCCGGCACTCCACCAGGTCGAGTACTTCCAGTCCACCGTGATCGGTGCCGCTGCTGCCGGGTGATGAATACGTCATGACTCTCTCTCTGTGTATGGA
>CAJQPD010000033.1 GCA_905480085.1 uncultured Acidimicrobiia bacterium | reverse complement strand
GGTCGCGGCTCAATATCGCCGAGTCCCTCGCCGAAGTGGCCGGCGACCTTTACTTCGGACCGACCAAAACGCACCGGCAGCGAGCCGTGATCATCCCGGCAACCATCCGGGATCTCCTGGTCGAGCATCTCGACACCATCGAAAACAAGCCAGAAGCGCTCGTCTTCACCTCACCGAAACGTCAGCCGCTGCGCTATTCCAACTTCCGAAACAGGATATGGATCCCCGCCACCGAGAACGCCGGGCTCCCCGACCTCGACATCCACGAGCTCCGCCACACAGCAGCAGCGCTCATGGTCAGAGCCGGCGCCGACCCCAAACTCATCCAAACCCAACTGGGCCATTCGTCGATCGCCATTACCTACGACGTATACGGTCACCTGTTCCCCGACCGCCTCGACGAACTCGGGAGAGATCTGGACCGCCTCGTCCGTGGTGTGCAGACTGGCATGCAGAGGACCAGGTCAGCTGAGAAGGAGCCGCCGGGGTTGGGCCGATCGATTTGAAAAGTTCGGCCACGATTCGTCGGCCGGGGTTCAAAGGCATGAAGGGAACCTGGGCACTTGCGACGGCAGGCGGAGGGAATCATGCCTACTTCTCCTGACGTATGCCTAGTATAGTTGGCACTTGCCTAGTATAGTTGGCGACATGAATCTATCCCATCCGCTCTCGTCTCTCATTCCGACTCTCGCAGGTCCGGTCCTTGAGGTGCTGGCGCACACCACGCAACCGTTGGCCGGCCGCGAGGTGTTGCGTCTTATGTCTCGAGAAGCGAGTCAGCAGGGCGTACAGAATGTTCTGGACGAGCTGGCAACTCACGGACTTGTCACCCAGATGGCAGCAGGCAACTCGGTGTTGAACACCCTTAACCGTGAGCACATCTTGGCGCCCTTCATCGTCCGGATGGCTGATCTCCGAAACGAGCTCCTGGCAGAGTTCGCCACCATCGTCTCTGAGGAGGCTCCCAGTGCCAGGAGAGCAATCCTCTTCGGCTCGATGGCTAGGGGTGACGCCGACGCGCAGAGCGACATCGACGTCATCCTAGTTTGGGACGATGGGGCTTCAGAGGAGGAGACTGACGAGAACATTGCCTCGCGTGTCTACGAGCTGACCGGAAATGAGTGCCGTCTTCTTCATTACACCGCGAGCGAGTTCGAAGCTCTCCCTGACAGAGCACCCGACCTGTTCGCGTCGGTGTCCTCAGAAGGGATCGACCTCATCGGGGCGGGTGCCCGGTAAATGGCAAAGAGGACCTCCCGCACCCAACCCTGCGATCCTCGGGACGCAGCCCAGCGATACGCACAGGCCAAGGCGTTCGCTGCCCTGGCCGAGCTCGATCCCGAGTCTGCCGACGGACCAACGCGATCAGCAGCGGTGAGCAATGCTGTCCTGGCGGGCATCGCAGCCGCAGACTCAGTCTGCTGTCGACGCCTGGGACGCCATGCGGCCGGCGACGATCACCAACAAGCGCTCGCCCTAATCGAAGAGGCGGGAGTGGTTGGCGAAGCGGCGCGACGCCACTTGGAGACTCTGTTGTCCATCAAGCACAAGGCTCAGTACGAAGGGGTCGACCCCACAGTCACAGAAGCGAAGCGAGCCCTTCGTGCCATGCGCTCCATCCTCAAGCTGGCCTCCCAAGCTTGAAGCTCAGCCGGGAGGCGGACTCGCCGCGGACTCCCGAACATGAAAGCCCAGGTCAGGGCGTTGAAACTACCGGTCTGAAAAACCGTAGGTCGGCAGTTCAATTCTGCCCCTGACCACGGAAAAGGCGCCGAAAGGCGCCTTTTGTGTGGTCAGCGACCACTTGCGAAGCGGAAAAGGCGCCGAAAGGCGCCTTTTGTGTGGTCAGCGACCACTTGCGAAGCGGAAAAGGCGCCGAAAGGCGCCTTTTGTGTGGTCAGCGACCACGGAAAAAGTCCCATTTGATGGCGCTTTTTCGCCTTTCGCCCTTCGAATTTCCCGTTGTGTCCTATCGTTTCGTCCTGTTTTCCAACGTCTTGTGGGGTTGGCGTGGGTTGGGAGTCGCTGAGCGGCCCGCTGGTTTTTTGGCCACGACCCGGGGACGGCCAATCAGTCGCCCAGACGAAAAGTTGCCGGCAATTTCTGCCTGGGTCCTTTGCACTGACCCAATCGGTCAGCTAGCCACCCAAAGCTCGATGTAGGAACGCCGCCATCTGGCCTCGGGTCACGTTGCTGTCCGGGCAGAACTTCGTGTTTCCCTCGCTCGGGTTACACCCTCTGGTCACCCCAGCCGTACCCAACCGGTCGATGTCACCCCGGAAGATCGAATTGTCATCGTCAATGAACAGGTCGCCGCCGCCGTCATCGGTGTATTTGAGGGCACGCACCAGAAACGCCGCCATCTGCCCTCGGGTCACCGGACCGTCCGGGTTGAACGTGGTGGCCGTGTTCCCTTGCGTCACGCCACGGCTGTACAGCCATTCGATATCCGCTTCGAAAATCGAATCGTCATCGTCGGTGAAATCAATAGATGATCTGACCTCGGGAAGGGCTGGTAGGGCACGATGGAGGAAGGCTGCCATCTGGCCCCTCGTCACGGTGCGGTTCGGGCAGAACAGGTCATTAATCGGGGGGTTACAACCCTGGGTAATGTCCACCCCAGCCATCCACTCAACGTCGAACTCGAAGACCGAACCGTCATCATCGGTGAACGAGCCACTCGGATTGCACAAACCGACCGGACTGGAACCACCCACCCCATTACGAATACAAAGGTTCTTGGCATAGATGTTGTCCGTCCCAGCATCACCCGTTCCACCACCAAAGTTCGGTGTCTGGTCTTCTATTCCCCAGAGAGTGTTGTTATGGGCGGTATTGCCTGTGAACGTATTGCCAACGGTGCCGATCTCGTTGGCTCCGAACCCATTACCGAAGTTGTTTGAAGCGATATTGTCGGTGAGCACGTTGTTGGCTGAAGCCCACACGATGAACCCAACCCCTTTGACACCAGTCGCCGTATTCTCACGAAGCTCGTTTGCGTCCGATCCGTCGAGAATCCCATAGCCGAACCAGTTATCGGCATCCGTGACACTGTTTCCGATGAGTGTGTTGCTATCTGAGATTTCCAGTGTGAATCCTTGCCGAACTCGCACGATCGAGTTGTTGATGAATATGTTGCCATCGGACTCCTTGACCTGGAAACCTGAGTTGAAGTCTTGAAGAACACAGTTCTTCACCGTGACCCCGGTTCGCTGAAACACATCGACACCAGAGAATCCCGCGGTTCGCCCCGGACCGGTGATCGTGTAGCCGGCACAGTCCAACGTCACATTGTCGGCGCCAATGACGAGTCGACCGTCGTGGTCTTCGGTCAGCGTCGTGTCAGCAGTGACAGTCATGACGCCGGACGTATTTGCTCCCGCCGGCAGCGCCGAAACAAGGGCGGAAATTACAGCCAAAACAACCAGGATTGATAGTCGGGTTCTCATGATCAGCCTCCCATAACACGAGCCAAGACACCCGTTTAGGGGGGCGTCCCTCCCCGGTTGCCAAACCTGTCGGCAACCGCAACACATCCACCGCGCCACAAATATCGGGAACACCCATAGGGTCAAAAGTCCTGAAACGAACTCCTGGTCCATAGGCCTCAAACCTTCAACCCAACCCCTGACCTACGCCCAGCAACCGACCTTGCCGAAGATCACAAAGCCGGGTGGGGTCGGCAGGCGGCCTGTCACCCGTAATCCGAAAACACTCCTGGCAATTTCTGGCCAGACCAGTAGGAGCGGAGAAGGCGCCGGAAGGCGCCTTCTGCAATTCGCATTGCATCCCGTCATTTCGTTCTGTTTCCAACCTTGTGTGGGGTTGGTGTGGATCGGGTTGCCCGGGTACCTACACGATTGCGGACGCTTCGGCAAGGGTGCCCGGTGGCTCGGAGTGGCTCCGTCTCCGACCATACCTGCCGGAACTTGCCGCTCCTCGGGTTCTCGGCGGGCGAATCAGCGACGTGCTGGATGGCGACCACGCGGATCCCATTCGCACGGAAGAAGCCCTGAAGGCTGTCATCGACGCTTCGTTGCACCTGCTCGCGGGGGAATCCCGGCAGGGACTCCAGCCGGAGGGTCAGCGCGCTGGGTCTGGTTCGGATCGCCTGGAACCGGTGGACACCGGGCACTTCCTCGACCACGCTTGCTGAGTAAATCGGTCTGCGTGTCGCGGGCGCGCTCCAACTTGGAGTCGCTCAGGAACGCGATGCAGCCAGACCGAAGCCGGTAACCGGATTGTGCGCCAATCATGGTGGGCGTTCGCTCGAATCGTGCCCGCACCAATGCTGGACGGCGTGCGTGGACTGGGTCGTTGGGTAGGAATGATCGATGCGTGGAAGACGGCGGGACGCCTATTGGTGACTTTCCGATGCCCTGAAAGTTTGACATTGCCGACCTGGAAGCCGGGGAGGTCAAAAGGTTGGCCGGCGCCGCCCAAAGGGGGTAGGGCGACGCCAGCCAGTGAAGCAGGTACTGGGAATTGACCGTGTTGTGTGAGTCAGTCGGCCAGGGATTTGCTCAGACTGACTTCAATCGCCTCCCAGCATCAACCTCGCTTCACGTACACTATATAACGCTGAGAGTGGTCTAGGTCGCATTTCGCGATACTTTCGGTGGCTACAACGCGGATATCTGCGGACCGCTAACGTTCCCGGCTGATGGGAACCCGGATCATCTCGACCTCAGACGGCACGAACCGTGGAGCTTTCGCAGCGGGTGACTGGGGACTGTTCTTGTCGATCGCCCTCATCTGGGGATCCTCGTTCCTGTTCATTTCCATTGCTCTGAACGACTTTGGTCCTGGTTTGATCACCTGGTTGAGGGTGGCGTCGGGGGCCGCAACTCTGGCGTTGGTGCCGCGCTCTCGCAAGCCAATTGAGCGAGAGGACCGTTCAAAGCTGGTGGCGTTGTCGTTTCTCTGGGTGGCGATTCCCTTCACGTTGTTTCCGCTGGCGCAGCAATACATCAATTCGTCGGTTACCGGAATGCTGAACGGGGCCACTCCGATTTTTGCTGCCCTCGTCGCCAGCTTGCTCCTCAAACGAGTGCCGCGCCTCGCCCAGGGGGGAGGCCTCATGTTGGGATTGGTCGGGCTGGCACTGATCTCGATTTCGTCTGGTGGACAAGGTAAGACTGCCTGGTACGGGGTGGTGATGGTGCTGGTTGCAACGCTCTGCTACGGCATCGCTCTCAACATCGCAACCGGTCTACAACAGAAGTATGGGTCTCTGCCTGTCATGGGTCGCATGTTGTCTCTCGCCACCATCTGGGTGTCGCCATTTGGACTGGCTTCCCTCGCAGGTTCCCATTTCTCAGTGGCTGCTCTCGGGTCGGTGTTGTTCATCGGGGTGGCAGGCACCGGCTTGGCCTTCGTGATCATGGGGAACTTGAGCGGCCGGGTCGGGCCGACCAGGGCCTCGTTCATTACCTATCTCATCCCTGTCGTGTCGGTGATCCTGGGCGTCGTGCTTCTCGCCGACGAAGTCACGGCTGTGGCGGTGGTGGGAATTGGCCTGGTGATCGTCGGGGCGATCCTGGCCTCCAGGCGCGAGGCTTAGGCGCTAGGTTCTCGGGCATGGCCCATGTCGACACCGTTCGGGTTCGTTGGTCAGAAGTCGACCCGTATAACCATCTGAACCATGCTCTCTATCTGACCTTCTTTGAACAGGCCCGGATTGATGCCCTCGCCGAGATCGGATTCTCAATGGGCAAACTCCAGGCCCTGGGATGTCAGATTGTTGTGACCGAGGTGGCCGTGAAGTTCCTCAGTTCGGCGCTGGGTGGTGACGATGTTCGGATCGAAACCGAAATGTTGGCCACCCGCCGGGCCAGTACGAGCTGGCGACAACGCATGTTTCGCAATGATGAATTGCTGGCGATCATCGATCTCACCGCGGTCATCACGGACCTTGACGGCAGGCCGCGTCGTCTACCGGACGGGTTCGCGGAGGCATTGCAGCAGTTGGCGATTCAGAGCTGAACGATGCTGTCGGGGTCGATCGAAACCGTGACTGGCGTTCCGTTGGTGACCGGCTCACCGGTCGCGAATGAAAGCTCCCATCCGTCGTCCGTTAGCACGGTGATTCGATAGCGGCCTTCCTGGAAGACCGCCGAACTCACGACCCCTGCCTGGCCAGACTCGGACAACGTTATGCCCTCCGGGCGGATGAGCAGGCGGCCCCGGTCCGGGTCGCTCTCGATATTGGTCATGCCAAGGAAGCGGGCGGTCCATTCATCTGGCGGAACTTGCCAGAGGTGTCGGGGTGGTTCGCATGCGATGAGTCGGCCGGTTCTCATCACGGCAACGCGGTCGGCCAGGGTGAAGGCTTCCCCCTGATCGTGGGTGACCACGATGGTCGTGACCTGGCGTTCCTTCAACATGTCGGCCAGTTCGTCGATTAGGCGGCTGCGAAGCTCCCGGTCGAGCGACCCGACCGGTTCGTCGAGCAGCAGCAGGCGAGGGTTGGGAGCGAGTGCCCTGGCGAGGGCAACCCTCTGCTGCTCGCCACCGGACAGTGAGGTGATGGGTCGCATCTCCATCCCAGCCAATCCGACCCAGGTCAGGGCTGTTGCGACTTTGACTGCCACCTGGGCCGGATGTTCGCCGCGCATCTCTAATCCAAACCCGACATTTCCTCCGACGTTGCGATGGGGAAACAGGGCATAGTCCTGGAACATGAAGCCAAAGTTGCGTTGGTGAGGAGGGGTGTCGATGAGCGACTGCCCGTCCCATGCAATGGTCCCGGCTGTGAGAGGGACGAGGCCGGCGATCGCTCTCAAGAGGGTCGACTTTCCGGCGCCACTGGGTCCGAGGAGGCCGATGATCTCTCCGTCTCCGATCGAAAGGTCGACATTGCTCACGATCGGCATCCCGCCGAGCGACACTGAAACGTCCGTCAGGGTGAGCACTACAGGTCCCCTGCCCGGTATCCGTCGATGGCCAGAATCACGACCGCGGTAACCAGCATCAGGATGGTGCTCATGGCCATTGCTTTGCCGAAGCTTGCCTCAGCCGGCCGAGCGAGAAATCGAAAGATAGCCACCGGCAAGGTCGGTGCAGCCGGACGGGCAATGAAGCTGGTTGCTCCAAACTCGCCCAGCGATACGGCGAATGCCAGCCCACCGCCCGCGGCGAGAGCCTTTGCCGCAATTGGCAGGTCGACCTTGCGAAACACCTGGCGTGGAGATGCCCCGAGGGTGGCAGCAGCCTCCCGCAGATGATTTCGGATGGACGCCAGGACGGGAACTGTCGTCCGAACCACAAATGGAATAGCCACGAGCGCATGGGCGATGGGTACAAGTATCACCGATGTCCTCAGGTCGACCGGCCAGTCCAGTGCGACGACGAACCCAAACCCGATGGTCACCGCGGATGTGCCAAGCGGGAGCATGAGCAAGGTGTCGAACCATGTTGAGCTTCGGCGGGCGGCAATGACGACCGATGCCAGGCCGCCGACGAGCACCGCCAGCGCCGTGGCTGCGAGGCCGAATTGCAGAGAGTTACCGATGGCGGTGGCGGGGGTGACAAGAAAGGCCGAGTCAGCGTTCGTGAGGGCCGAGTAGTTGGCGAACCCGTAGCCATTGGCGGTTGTGAAGGATCGTATAACCAGCGTCACAAGTGGTCCCAGTTCGGCGAGCAGAGCGAGGCTGATAATCCCGAACACGACCGTGCGTTGTTTCCAACCTGTCGGGGCTGGCAGTTTTCCGGCCCGAACCGCCTGTTCGGTTTGGCGCTTTCTCTGCCAGCGGGCGTATACGGTCAGCACCACGGCGACGCCGATCAGTTGGATAACCGCCAGGGTGGCCGCCCCCTGGAGATCGAGGAGGAAGTAGCGGCGCCAAACCGCCACTTCGATGGTCGAATAACGAATACCGCCGAGGAGCAAGACCACACCGAACGAAGTGAATGAGAACAGGAAGACTATGGCGCTCGCTGCGGCGATGGCCGGGCGGAGCAATGGGAGAGTGACCGTCCGAAACGCCCTCCATCGATTGGCACCCATGGTACGGGCTGCCTCAACGAGGCGATCGTCGATGGATTCCCACATGCCACCTACTACGCGCACGACGACCGCCAGGTTGTAGAAGACGTGGGCGATCAGAACGATCCAGACGGTTTCGACGAGAGGCACCGCTGAGGTGCGTCCGAACAACACCATGAACGCCGCGGCCACTACCACCGTGGGCATCACAAACGGAATGGTCATGGCTGCTCGGAGCAGACGTCGCCCGGGGAAGTCGAATCGACTGAAGGCCCATGCCACCGGCAAGCCCAGCAGCACGGTTAGGACCGTCGATGCCGTGGCCTGCCAGACGCTGAACCACGCCACCCTGCCAATCCGGGCCGTCTGGAGTATCTCAGCCCAGGAGCGTCCGTCGCCGGTCGTCAGACTCACCCATAGGATCGAGGCGAGCGGATAGACGAAGAAGTACGCCAGAAACAGCGTCGGGATGGCTACGAGCCACCTTAGGGAACGGCGATTTGGGTCCACTCGTCAATCCATCGGTCGCGGTTGGCGTCGATCGTGTCAGGGTCCATAGTCAGCGGGTTGGAAGGAATCTCGGTGTACTCCACAAACTCACGAGGCAGCGCAGCGTCAGTGCGGGCCGGGAAGACGAACATGTTGAGAGGGATGTCTTCCTGGAACTCTTTGGACAGCATGAAGTCTACGAGTTTCCTGGCGGCTTCGGAGTCCTTGAGGATTCCGGCGTACTCGACCTGACGGAAGCAGCCATTGGTGACTGTGGCAGTCAATGCTTCGTCAGTCGGTTCCTCAGCAAAGATGACGCCGGCCGGTGGTGAAGAGGCGTAACTGACCACAATCGGCGATCCGGTTCCGCCGCCGCCGGTGAAGTTGGTGTAATAGGCGGTTTCCCAGTCTGGGGCAATGACCGTGCCGTTGGCGAGTAGTTCCGTCCAATAGTCTTGCCAACCATCCTCGCCGTATTCGATGATCGTCGCCAGCAAGAAGGCGAGGCCGGGCGAGGAAGTTGCCGGGTTCTCAACAACGAGCATGTTGGCGTAGGCGGGCAGGAGCAGATCATCAAGGCCTGAGGGGGGAGCGACCTCGGAGAAGGCGGACTTCTCATAGTTCAGG
>CAJQPD010000032.1 GCA_905480085.1 uncultured Acidimicrobiia bacterium | reverse complement strand
GGATGTTTCCTGTCCGGCAACGATGGGATTCCTCCTGGTCGCGCCGGCAGCCCTGCTCCGCCGCCCGGTCGATGGACTCGCCCTTCTGAGATCGGTAGGTGATGTGGCCAAACGTGGCTACCAGATCTGACACCAAGGGGCCGGCAACGCTCGCCGGGATAGGGTCGCGAAAACTAGTTTCAAGTCGCGAAATCTAACCATGTTCTGAGCTTGCCAAGTCGGTCCTGGTGTTCTACTTTTCATCTTGTTCGAAGCGAGGCGACTCGCAGAGAGCACCGACAACCTGAAACCTTCGGGCGACAGGGCCGGCCTTCGAGTCGGTGTTGGAGTCCCGGCAACGGGACAGCCGCTCGAACGGCTGAAACCACCTCCGGGTGGGGACAACGTTGGGGTGGTAGGTGGAACCGAAAAAGGAGCCTTCGGGTTCGTCGGACGGAGCCACCGAGGCCCGCAAGGGTCGCCCTTTTTGGGCAAAGTGTGAGAGCACTGGACCGCAAGGAAGAGTGCAGGATCGCTGGCGACGGTCGAACGGAGACGTGAGATCTAGCCACCGCCAACCGGCCCCCGGGTCAGTTGGTTGCAGAAGAGCCTTCGGGTTCGGACGCACGCTAGTGAAGGAGTCCTTCGGGACACACCCACCGGCGACGAGATAACCCCGAGAGGGTGAAGACTTCGGTCGGAACTTACTCGGGGTTTCTCGCGTTGCGGCCACCTTCGCATGCAGACGCCGGGTAAAGTTCCGCCATGGCATATCCGACCAAACTGCTCAGTGACGGCGAAAAGGTAGTGAGAGAGTTTCGACCCCATTGGCAGGCGATCGCCCTGCCGGTCGGGATTGTTATCGGTACGACACTCATCGGTGGCGTGCTCGGAGCGATACTCGAGAATGTTGCTGTACCTTTGGCGATCGGGGCGGCCCTCGGGTTGGTTATTGCGATTCCCAAACTGATGGCCTGGACGTTCACCAAGTACGTGATCACCAACGAACGGGTGATTGTCCGATCCGGTGTGTTTGCCCGTAGTGGTAAGGAAATTCCTCTTGAGGTAATCAACGATGTGGCGTTTTCCCAGAGCCTGCTTGAGAGGATGGTCGGATCCGGGGACGTGTTACTCGAATCTGCCGGCGAGATGGGGCAGTCAAGATTCACGGATATTCCCACACCAGAGGAAATTCAAACGCTGATCTATAAAGCCCGGGAGAGTCGAATATCTGCTCTGAACTCGGGTCAGACCGCCGCCGACACGCTAACGACGCTCGCCCAACTCCATCGCGATGGGGTTCTCACCGACGAAGAGTTTGAGGCAAAGAAGCACAAGCTGCTCGGGGAGATCTAGTTGGAGTCTGTCCCCGTAACGTCGGCAACCCTCGACGTTGCTAGCCGGCAGATTCACCACCGATTGACCGTCATTGGCTCGGTATCGAGTGCTGACGAAGCGGCGGCCGCCCGCGGGGTTGCTCTCAGCGCTCTCATCAAGTCAATCGTGATCCGGCGGAGCGAAGACAATTATTTTTTTGTGCTCGTTCCGGGCGATCGGGCCATCGATTGGTCGAAACTGAGAGCTGAATTGGGGGTCTCACGGTTGTCTCTGCCGTCCGCCGAGGAGGCGTTCGCAGTTACCGGGTATGTGCGCGGGACGATCACCCCGTTCGGGTCGTCGACCGCCTGGCCGGTGGTCATCGATGAGCGACTCGTCGTCCTTGGGGAGGTAGCGATTGGCGGCGGTGGAGGAGGGATTGGTATCCATCTGGATCCAGCCACCCTCGTGACCGCTTTTGATGCTCTGGTGGCCGACGTCACGAAAGCGGGTTGATGGTCGACCTTTTGTGATCAGATGACGTATTCTGGTGGCAGGCTGATGTCGCGAAATTGAAGGGGACTAGACACCATGTACGAGGTGATGGAGTATACGGACGTGCGACCGTCCATTGACAACCCGAATCCGACTCCGCTTGAACGTTCGATCGGGTTGTTTGAGGTTGAGCAAGATGCTGTGGAAGCCGGTCGAGCAGTTCGGGCTGAGTTCATCGAGTCGGAACGGGCCGAGTACACATGGTGGACGGTACGCCAGCCGGGGTCACGTCTGGCTAACTGGATTGCTGATTCCCATTCTCCGAAGGAGTTCATGCTCGATCTCACCAGCGGTGAGCTCGTCGAGATGGAATGAGTTGATTCGGGGAATTCCGGGCCACTGACGGTGTCCGGGAGGAACTGATCATCGGGTCCAGAGTCGGCCTTATGCCACTTCACGGAGGTCGCGAATTCGGGACACGCCGGCTGGCCAGGTCGATCAGCGATCTCATACCCGTGAGCCTCTACACGGTGGTCCAACCGGCAGATCTTGCCGGGCACCTGCTATCCATCTCGCATGACCCTAGTACCAACCGATCGATGGCCACGGCCCTCGATGTGGACCTGGCCGTCGAAGGGGTTCCGGCCGTACCCGACCTGGCCGCAATCCCGAAAGCCCCCCGGGGTCACGGCGCCCGGAATCCGGTCAACATTCCGATCGAGGCGGGTGTTCAACTAGAACTTCCCCGCTCAATGCGCCGACCGGTCCCGTTGGCCGGAATCGTGAGCGCGGTAAGGAAAGTGCTCGAGGGAATGGTCTGAGTCGCCGCCCGTCTAGTATGGCACGGTCGGCTCAGGAGAGTGCATTTATGCTTGCAGAGATTCATCGGAATCTGGCCTATTTCGTCGTCGGTTCTTGTGGATCGATGGGACTGGTCGGAGTCGGCTTCGCCATTGCCAAGAGGAACCTTCCCGCCTGGTTCGTCGTCGCCCGGTATGTTGCACTTGGATCGGCTGTCGTGCAGGTCTCGTTGGGGTTGATCATGTACGGTCAAAACGAGAATCCTGGCTCGATACACATGTTCTACGGCATCGTCACGTTGTTCACGTTGGCTTTCGCCTACATCTATCGGCTGACATTGGCGAGAAAGCCCGGGCTTGGCTGGGGGTTCCTGCTGTTGTTTGTAATGGGCCTCGGCATCCGCGGATGGACGAATTACGGGCAGAGTTTCTAGGGAGGGCAAAGGCAAATGGGAATTCTGACGGACAAGAAACTCCTCATCACTGGAGTATTGACGGACGATTCGATTGCGTTTCACATCGCGCGCATTGCCCAGGAGGAGGGCGCCGAGATAGTTCTGACCGGATTTGGTCGCGGGCTGCGAC
>CAJQPD010000031.1 GCA_905480085.1 uncultured Acidimicrobiia bacterium | reverse complement strand
GTGACCGTCCCGGAGTGACGATGTCACCGTGCCGAGGTATGGGTGTCACGACCGTGGGTTCCAATGCGAGCGCTGTCTCGAGTTGACAGGGGCGTAAGTAAGGCGTAATATGGGCCAAGTGGTTGGAATAAAACGATTTCTGCACGACTTACGTATAGATAGTAGGAGGCACCATGAGAAATAGCTGGCAAAGTACCCCGACGAGATCTCATGGCCAGAGACTGATTCCCTGGCCACCGCCAGAGCGGTGGAATCGCCCTACCTTTGGTGAGTTCCTGGAGCGAGTGGAGCATGAGTTCGGCACCTCGGCCGACCTGAGCGGTTTGTTGATGTTGGGTCTGGGCCGTGACGAGCGACTGGGTCCAACCGATATCGAAGCTCTCTGTGGACAGATCGGAGTGCCCGCCGAAGATTTCGGAGTTGGTCCCTGATCTCACTCGCTGGCGAATCGAATCTGCAATAGCTGACAACGAGTAGGCGGCCGCGCGTCCTTCCCCTCCCCCGGGGCGTGCGGTCGCCGCGTTATGGGCCGCGAAGAGGACGGCACCATCAGGGCGATGGATCCTTGAGCGCCGCGCGCTCTTCCAACTCTTGGGTAATGCGCTCGAAAAAGGATGTGCTGATTGGATAGAAGAACAGGGTCAGCAGGCAGAGAACCGAGAAGCCTGCCGGCACCAGATTGAAGAGCACCTCGATCCCATTCAGCGCCTTCTCGGTCTGCTCGGTATTGGCGACATAGCCAGTCCACCCCAACATCAGGGCAGCGAATGCACCACCGACCGCCAGACCCATCTTCTGCATCAGCGAAAAGAAGGCATACGGCATGCCTTCGGAGCGGACTCCGGTTTTCCAGTGACCGTACTCCACCGTGTCCGGCACCATGCCCCATTGGGTGATGGCGGCGAGCATCTGTCCGAAGTCACCGATCAGGGAGATGGCGAACAGGGGCACGAGCATGCCGAGGGGAACAAGCTGTCGCGTAGCGTAGAAGAGGGCCACCACTACGCTGGCCACCATGAAGACCCGTCGTTTGCCAAAGCGCCGGGTCAGAGCTGGTGCGGCAAGCGCGCCGGCCACCGCTGCAGTCTGCATGACGAGAAAGAATACCGACTGGAGAGTGCCCGACGTATCGTCCCAGAGATACTTGAAGTAGTAGGTCGCCACCGCATTCTTCACGACCCACACGCAGGTGTTGAAGAGCATCGCGAGTCCCAGAACCAGCAGTGCTTTGTTACGGGCCAACATGGGGATGATGGAGCGAATCTTGTAGTTCTCGCGCGGCACGTCGACCCGTTCCTCGCTGTTGCGATAGGCGAACCAGATCAGACCGGTCGACAGCATCGCGAAGATGCCGGCGGTCACCGCGAAGCCTTGTTGTTCGGTCGGAAACTGGGCGACAAATGGCCGCACACCCACGGCGACAATCGTCACCGCGATCGCGACTGCGAAGAACATTCTGTAGGTCGAGATGACCGCGCGTTCCTGCTGGTCCTGCGTCATTACCGCCGTCAGGGCCGAATAGGGGAGTCCGACGAGAGTGAAGAGCATGCCGTGCAGGATGTAGGTGGTGTAGGCGTAGATGATCTTCGCGGTAGGTGAAAGCTCTGGTGTAAAGAAGCAGGCGATGAGGACCAGGTTGAGCGGCAGAGCCCCGTAGAGCAGGAACGGTCGGAACTTTCCACGCTTGGTCTGTGATCGATCGGCGAGATAACCCATGAGCGGGTCGTTGACCGCATCCCAGATGCGCGCGACGAGAAACAGTCCCGCCACGTGCGCCGGGGACAGGCCAAAGACATCGGTGTAGAAGTAGGCCAGGTAGAAACCGATGAGCTGGAAATTGAGATTGATCCCCAGATCCCCGACTGTGTAGCCGAGAATCTGGCGCTGGGTAAGCGGTTTCATATCTGGTGCTCTCCTGCGATTCTGGCGATTCTACTCGCAGACTCAGTTCAGGGTGCTGGCATGGCATTGGGCGTTGGGCATTGGGCATTGGGTACGGCTTCGCCTTTGTAGGGGAGGGCCTTGTGCCCTCCCGGGAGGGGGCAAGCCCCTCCCCTACGACAGCAATAGCGTCCTCACTGCCCACTGCTCATTGCCGAAGGCGCTGCCGTCCCCACTGCTTCCTACACGAAAAAGGGCGCTGCCGAATGGCAGCGCCCGATGAGTTCGAGGGTGTTCTTCTACCTCAGGATGCGAAGCCCCAACTGCATCTCTCGCGGTTCGCCGGCACCGCTACGAATGGTGCCGTCAAAGTTGAAGAGCAGGGAGGTGGTCTGAGGGGTGATGAAGTTGTCGTTGTTGAACAGGTTGAAAACATCCAGCACTGGCTGGATCGTCCAGTCGCCGAGGTTGAAGTCCTTCGACAGCCGGAAGTCGAAGCTGTTGAAGTCGTTGTCCTTCTCTCCCAGGTTGCGCTGAGTGACCGAGCCGTCCCGGTTGATGCGTTCCGAAGGTGACGCCGCAGGAATACCGTCCTCGGTGAGCGACAGGGGCTGCGCGTCGCGATAGCTCCAGCGGAAGCTCGTGTTGATGTCCCAGGGGGCATTCCACAGCAACCAGAAGTTCAGCCGATTGGCTTGATGGCGATCCGAAAAGCCGAATTCCGGACCCAGCGTATCGGCTCGGGCATAACGGAACGAGAACGGGTCGCGCTCGTTGTCGTCATCCGACTTGTCTTCGGAGTAGGTGTAGTAGAACTCGAACTGGAAGTTGTTGGTAAGTCGCTTGTTGACGCCGAACGTCAGACCCCAGTATTCGCTGCGGGCGCTCGACTCGACGGTCGTCAAGGTGGTAATGCCGTTGCTTCCACCGGGCTCCAGGCCGCTCGACCAGGGCGATCCAAAAACCGCGTCGTTGCGATTGATGAATCGGGTGATGTTCTTGGTCTCGACGTAGTTGGCCTTGAAAAGAAAGGCATAGTTGGGAATGAACTCCTGCTCCCAGGAGATCGCCGAGTTCCAACTGCGTGGCGTCTTGAAATTCTCGTCGAACACGAAGACGTCAGGGTAGAACACATACTCGGCATTAGACAGGTCATCCGGGGGAATGATGTTGGGCCACTGTGGATGCTGCGGCAGAAACCCCATACCGCTCGTGAAGCTGTCGCGGTATGCAGTCTGACCGACGCTGCCATTGGTCGAACGAGTCGACGCGATCGTCAGGGCTGGAATGCGAGAGTGATAGATGCCCGAGGACACCCGCAGCACCCGGTCGGCATGTTCCTTCGGACTCCAGGCGACAGCCAAACGCGGCTGCCACTGGTTCTTGTCGTCGGGGATCGTGCCGTCGGAAGGAAACCTGTATGTGCCGGTCTCGTTGGTCACGGACTGACCGATAAACGGAGCGTAGAACACATCCTGGGGCGGGGTGATCGTATCTGGCATGTCCAGACTTTCCCAACGCAAACCGTATTCGAAGGTCAGGTTGGGCATCGGTTGCCACTGATCCTGGACGAAGAGCGCCAGTTCGGTCTGCTCGATAGCCTGGGTTCCTGCTTGCTCGGGAGTCAAGCCGCCGACTCCGGCAAACTGCAAGTAGAGCAGGATGGGACCCGTGGGAGTGGTTCCACCAGGACAGGCGCCCGACGTGTTGGAGCTACCGTCCGAGCACTCGATGTAGTTGTTGTTCGCCACGTGGTTCTGGAATCCCTGGAGTGAATTGAAGATATAGCGACCGTTGGCGAACCCCACAAAAGTCTGCGACGAAGTGACATCGTTCCACTCGAACCCGGCCTTGAGTGAGTGATCACCCATCAGGTAGGAGAAGTTATCCACCAATTGAACCCGGTCGTCGTCATAGTCGACCGGGATGAAGAACGGCATGCCGCCCCGGTAGCTGTCCACGAAGCCGAATCCAGTGTCGGGAAATGGACGGTCCTGCCCCGGAACCTGTGGCCCGTTGTAGGGTCGCGGCCGCCATTCCTTGGCGTACTGACCGCGAAACTCGTTGAGCATCCGTGAGTTGATGGTGGATAGCAGGTTCAGCGTGTAGCCGTGAGCCCAGTCCTTCTCGATAGCGTTGGCGCTGGAACCCCAGGTATTCACGTCGAAAGTGCCGTTGCCCTGGTTGGAATAGTGGTAGGCCCAGCGGCCAGTCAACATATTGCTGTCGTTGATCAGGTAGTCGATCTTGGCCAGGTAGGCGTTGGCGTCGTCGTTGCGATCGATCGGCGCGTTTTCATTGGGCAACCCGACGCTCGCCATATAGGAGACGATCTCCGGATCGATGCGGTTGGGGTCGAGCTGCTTGGTCTCATCCTTCTTCTGGCTGTCGGCCGCCAGGAAGTAGAAGAGCTTCTCCTTCTTGATGGCGCCGCCGACCGTGAACCCGTACTGATGCTGATCGAATTCACGTGGATCTTCCGAGCCGTCCCGATTCTTCGGCGTATCGGAGAGACTGTCGCTCTTGTAGAAGTAGTGCATGGTGGCCTTGATGTTGTTGGT
>CAJQPD010000030.1 GCA_905480085.1 uncultured Acidimicrobiia bacterium | reverse complement strand
GGCGGTCACCTCGCCCTGGACCCTGCCCTGGATGATGCCGTTGGCATCAACAAAGAAGGTTTCCGGTACACCAAACACCCCGAGTTCCACCGTGGCGCGGGAGTCATCGTCGACTACGTAGGAATAGCCGTCTGCCCTCCCCAACTCGTCGAGGAACCCGATGGCTGCAGCAGCCTTGTCCTGGTAAGAGATCCCGATGAAGTGCACACCCTGGTCCGCGTAGGCGCTGGCAGCCGAGGTAAGGGCTGGGTGTTCCAACCGACATGGAAAGCACCAGGAAGCCCAGAAATTCACTACCAGAATCTGTCCCTTGAGATCTGAAAACGTCAAAGCCCCTTCTTGTTCGAGGTAGTTGAGTGTCAAGTCCGGGACGGGTTGACCGATCAGGGGCGAGTCGACGAGGCGTGGATCGGTTCCAAACCGTCCGCCGAACACCCAGGCGACCAGGGCCACCGCGGCCACGATGACGATGACGCTGACCCACGTTTTCCGCTGCTGCCTCCCGGTCGTGGTGGGTTCCTGGCCCACCCCAGGGTCCGTCGGGCGGTCCGGTGAGCTGTCCGTCACGGGGTTGCCCCCGAGCGTGCATCGACCAGCGCGGCTTCGATTTGAGAAATCACATTCTCCGACAGGTTCGACAACTCGAGCGCTGCTTCAAGCTGGGGTATCGCCGTTTCTGCGTCGCCGAGGCCGTAAAGGGAGATGAACCCGAGATACAGCGTTGCTTCGGGGTTCGTCGGATCGGCGGCCAAACTGAGTTCGACATAGTTCGTGGCCTCATCGGCCAGTCCCGTCCGGTAGGCCATCCAGCCGACCCGGGCCAAGGCTTTGGACTCCTCTTCCGGGGTGGGGTTGTTATCGGCGATATAGAGGTAGTGCTCCAGTGCGGCACCGTATTCTTCGGCTTCGAAATAGCGGTCGGCCAGGGCCATTCGCATAGGGTTGATGTTGGGATTGGCGGCTATCACCGTCTCAAGTTGTTCGTTGCTGACCGAGTCCGGATCGACGATGAGGCCCCCCGGTGAGGCAGAAACGGGTTGTGTGGTGTCTGGCTGTGCGTCCCGAGCGGCATACCCGATCGTCACCGACAGCGCGGCGATAAGCACGAGTGATCCGATCACCATTCTTCTCGGCGATCGGGCGGTTTGGGCGATGAATTCCGGTTCGCTCGATGCTTGGATGGGCTCAAGCCGTGCTTTCGGCAAGTTGCCGAGGGTGCCATCAAGCTGGTCCAGCTCGGTCTGGTAAGCGGCCCGGAGCCGTTCAGCGGTGGCGGGGTCGATTTCGTTGTCTTCGACCTGGGCTGCCAACTCGTCGAGGTCTCGTTGGGCCTGATCACGGCGTTCGATAAGGTCGTCCTGTTCGGATTTCATGATGTTTCTCCGTGAGCGGATTCTGAAGGGCGGCGCCGGGACAGGATCAGTCGAACTCCTCCTGCTGCCACCAGCAATGGAAGGATCCATACCAGCAGTGTCTTTCCCGCCAGGGGCGGATCGAGCAGAATCCCTTCCCCGAACCGGGCCTGGAAGTAGGAGTAGATCTGTTGATCGGTCTCACCGGCCGCCACTTTTTCCCTGACGATGTCCATCATTGCTTGGGCGGTTGGTGAAGGTGAGTCGATGATCGCCTCACCCTGGCATACGGGACACTTGATGGCTGAACCCAGTGAAGCGGCTCGGTCTTGCGGTCGCGTGTCACCCATGAACAAGCCGACCGCGACGATTCCGACCAGGACGGCGGTCACCACCCAGCCGGCGAGGGCGCGTAGATCAGTCTTCACTGGGTTGTTACCCGCTCGGCCGGCTTGCTTTCCCGCTTCGGTTTGTGGACCAGCCTCGACCACAGCATGGCGAATCCGGCCAAGAATCCACCGACCCACACCATCCAGATGAATGGGAACCACCAGACTTCGAGGGTGACGCTCTCGGGATCGATCGTTCTCAGTGACAGGTAGAGGTCGCCGGTCAAGTACTCGTCAACCGCCGGAGTCGGCACGGTCATGCCCGACACACCATATTGGTTCAAACGTGGTTCCTGTTGAGAAATGACGTTCCCGTTCCTGCTGATTTCGAGGGCTGCGCCTATCACGGATCGATTCGATTCCTCACGCGTAAACTGATTGAGGTACGTGATGTCATACCCGGCGACACTGGCGCTTTCGCCGGGACTGAGTACGACCTCGGCGGCGACGGTCAGGTTGGCCGAGAGCGTGATCCCGAGCGCAAGAACGGCTACTCCGAAATGGGATATTTGTCCGCCCCAGTAGCCCGGATCATTCCTCATTGTCCGCAGCGCGGCCGCCGGCAGCGCGATCTTCCGGGCCTGCGCGACGGTGCGGGCCGAGTGGTAGAGGTTGCGGAGAATAACAAAACCCACGAATGTCGCCGTCAAGATGCCGAGTAAGAGGAGGGGGCTGCGGTAGCGGAGCACCACAGCCAGGGCGGCGGCGCCGAGTGCCAATCGCAACGGAGTGCGGATGCGTTCCCAGACTACTGATCCGCGCGCCGCCCGGTACGGTGTGACCGGCCCTACCCCCATTGCCATCAGGAGGCCGAAGGCCAGCGGAACGGCCATCCGGTTGAAGAAGGGCGGCCCGACTCCGACCTGCTGATCGCTGAACGCCTCGACGAACATCGGGTACAGGGTTCCTACCAGGACCACGAATGCGAAGACGGTCAACAAGAGGTTGTTGAGGAGGAATGCCCCCTCCCGACTGGCGAGTGAGTCGAGGCGAGGGGAGGACGCGACGACGTTGACTCGTATCGCGAACAAACCAAACGATGCGACCAGTACCACCATAAGGAACCAGAGCAGCACCGGTCCTACCGCCGACTGCGAGAAGCTATGAACCGAAGCGATTACGCCTGACCTGGTCAGGAACGTGCCGAGGATGGTCAGCGCGAACGTGGCGATGACCAGTACGAAATTCCAGGCTTGCAGCATGCCCCTTCGGTCTTGCACGACCGATGAGTGGAGGAAGGCGGTAGCCGTCAACCAGGGCAAGAACGAAGCATTCTCGACGGGGTCCCAGGCCCAGTACCCTCCCCAACCAAGGACCTCATATGACCAGAGTCCACCGAGGACTATGCCGACCGTGAGAAATCCCCAGGCAATAAGCGTCCACGTGCGAGTTCGCTTCAGCCACTCGGTGCCTTTTGCTCCGAGCATGAGGGCGGACATGGCAAAAGAAAACGGCACGACCATTCCGACGTAGCCGATGTAGAGCATCGGCGGGTGGATTGCCATCAAAATGTGGTTTTGGAGGAGCGGGTTGGGCCCCCGACCTTCCAAGGCAGCGAGGGACCCTGCCCACGGCAGATTGCTTGCGCCAAAACATCCGACCGAGCCCGGGTCGATACATACCCGGAACGGGTCAGACACGGTGAGCATCATGCCGAAAAAGAACAGGCTGACGATCCCCAGTACCAGCAGCGCTCCCGATCCCAGCCGGTCCTGACCTTGGGTTCTTCGCATCCCGCGATACACGGTGTAGATGAATACCGCCAGCACCAGGCCCCACAGGAGAATGCTTCCCTCAAGGGCTGCCCAAGCGCTGGCGACCTTGAATATGAACGGTGTGGAAGAGGCCGAGTGGTTGGCGACATACTCGATCGAGAAATCGTCGCGCAGGATGGCGAACTCCAGTGCGGCCATCGCCACGACGGAGCCGCCCACGATGCCGACAACCGGACCTTTCAGGTGCCGAGCCGTCGAGCGCGACGCTTGCTGCATTCCCCGGAATCCTTGCGCAATCAGCGCGATGGAGGAGCCAACCGCCACAAGGATGGCGAGGGAACCAATAAACGCCGTCACGTCCGGTGTGTCCCGGGTCCGGTGCCAACGATGCGTATACGCAACGGTAAGTAACCCGTGGCCGTCGAAAAGCTATTCGCCGTTGTCATGGTGGCCGTCTTCCTGACTCGCTGGAGATTGTTCGGCCGTAGCGTAGTCATGTGACCGAAGTAGGTAGGTATGGTTGGAGGACACAATCTGTCTGAGGTGTTGAGGCCGGGTTCATCGGTTGACGCTGGAAGAAGACGCCACGAGAGCCCCACATGTTCGGTCGGATGGTGCTAGAAAACCATAGGAGTTAGCGCAGTTTAGAAATGAGGACAATATGGGAGCCGACGAAGGACCACCAAGTACATCCGGCGTCCCATCTGGCGTTGGTGACAATGGCCCCGATGCCGTGGATCCGGGCCGTCGAAAGTTTCTGATCGCAACCATCGGGGCGGTTGGGGGCACGATCACTGCCGCCGTGGGTGTGCCTGCTATCGCCTTCGTAACGGGATCGGCCCGAACCGCGACGGGGGAAGAGGGTTGGATCCGCCTTGGCTCGGTGGG
>CAJQPD010000029.1 GCA_905480085.1 uncultured Acidimicrobiia bacterium | reverse complement strand
CTTGACGTGTCCCTGATGGGTCGGGTACTCGATCACATCGGAGCCTCCTGTGAGTTCGAAGGTCACACATTGACCGTTCAGGTCCCCGACGAACTCAACCCCGAAGCACCGCTGGACCTGGTCAGGGCGATGCGCGCCTCGATCGTCGTGTTGGGTCCGTTACTGGCTCGCACAGGTCGAGCCAGGGTGGCCTTCCCAGGGGGCGATGACCTTGGAAGTCGACCAATTGACTGGCATCTTGACTCGTTGCGCCAGATGGGGGCTGAGTTCAAGCTTGAGCATGGGGTACTGACCGGCTGGGTTGATGGCCGATTGAAGGGAGCGACTCTTGACCTCGAGTTTCCGTCGGTTGGTGCAACGGAAAATTCGATCCTGGCGGCCGTAATTGCCGATGGGCTGACGACCATCAACAACGCGGCTCGTGAGCCGGAGATCCAGGACATAGCGGTTCAGCTGAATGCCATGGGTGCCAACATCACGGGCGCCGGTACTCACACCATCACCATCGAAGGAGTCGGGGCGCTGCACCCGGTCGAACATCATGTCATTGGTGATCGCCTCGAAGCGGGGACCTATGCGATTGCCGGAGCCATCACCGGGGGAGAGGTGACGGTCCGCAACTGTGATCCCGCACATCTGCGGATGGAGTTACGCAAGCTCGAAGAAGTCGGCTGTGAGATCGAACGGGGCGATGACTTCTTTGCGATTGCCGGCCCCAAGCGCGCCAAGGCGGTCGATTTCGCCACGTTGCCGTTTCCCGGATTCCACACAGACATGCAGCCCCAGATGGTGGCCTTGCTTGCGACGGCCGACGGAACCTCTATCGTGACCGAGAACCTCTACGACTCGCGGTTCCGGTATATCGGCGAATTGATGAGAATGGGAGCCGACGTCACCACCGAATGGCAGCATGCCGTAGTCCGTGGAGTACCCACCCTTTCCGGATGTCCGGTTCTGGCGTTCGATATTCGGGCCGGTGCCGCACTTGTGTTGGCCGGTCTAGCTGCCGATGGGTTCACGACGGTTGGCGACATTTCACACATCGATAGAGGGTACGAAGATCTTGTCGGAAAGTTGGCTTCGCTCGGAGCACAAATCGAACGGTTGGCCGGCTAGGGGCACGCGCCTGCTCGTCTTGGTGCTGGCGCTTACCGCGGTGATGGCCGCCCAAGACGTATCAGACGTTGAACCGTCGACAGACGATTCGTTCATTACCAGTCGTATCGACCTTGTCCCCGTCGACGGGGCCATCCTCGAATGGAAAGGTCAGCAATACCCCGGTCGGATCGAAATCAAGGCTCGAGCGGGTGGCCTCGTGATGATTTCTGAGTTGGAGCCGGAGACCTACCTGGTGGGTATCCGCGAAGTGCCCGCTGAGTGGCCGCCCGAATCCCTGAAAGCCCAAGCGGTGGCGGCTCGTACCTACCTGGCCTGGACGCTGAGCCGCGGTCGAGCAGGCAGTGGCGCCACCTACGGGTTCGACATCTGTGCCACCACCGCCTGCCAGGTGTATCTCGGGGGCGGAGACCCCAGGTGGGCTGAGGCAGTCAGTGAGACGTCCGGTGAGATACTCACGTATGACGGTGCTCCGGCGCAGGCGCTCTACTCATCGACCACTGGCGGACGCACCCGCACCGTGGGAGATGTGTTCAAATCTTCGTCCGATCTCCCGTATCTCCAGGCCGTTGATTCCGCAGATGAAGTGAGCCCGTTCGTTGAGTGGTCCTACGGAATCTCCATCGAGCAGTTCACCGAGATTCTCCAACATGCCGGCCTGAGTGGTGAGGTTCTGTTCGACGTGAGTGTCGCAGTATCTCCCGATGGGGAGGGCCCGTCGTCCGTCGAGGTCTTGTCTTCGGCGGGTCTGCGTGCGACTGACACCTGGAACTTCCGCAATGTCATGAACCGATGGGCTGAGCGCCTGTTTCCCGAAGACTTCCCTGCCCGCCGTCCAGACGGGCGACGTTACCCGCAGGTCGTGTTGTCTCCCACGTTTGAAATCGAACAACGAGTGGTGATCGAGCACGGTTCGTTCGATCGTCCTCCGAACCGGGTTGAATTTGTCATCACCGGGAACGGCTGGGGCCACCTGGTGGGCATGTCCCAGTTCGGAGCCAAGGCGCGAGCCGATGCCGGCGATACCTATCGCGGGATCCTCGCCCACTACTACGGCGGACTGGCCCCCACCGACTTCGAGTTGCCTGACCTCATTTCGGTCGGGCTCGGCTGGAACCTCGACGAGATCGAGGTTGTCTCGGGGGTCGTTGATGTCTATCTCGACGGGCAATTGGCTGCCTCGGGAATCGAAGGACCGTGGAGAATGGAGCCAGTCGGAGAACGGGTCAAAGTCTCGCCGCCTCCCGGATGGGATGTCCCCGCCGAATTGGCAGAGATGGCGGTCGACGTCGGTTCTGGTGAAGGGGTTATTGCTGTAGCCGGATTTGTTGCCCAGCCGGGAGAAGCCAGGGTTGTGATCTATCGGGGCGACAAAGTGGTGTTTGTGACGCACTGGACAACCGTGGATAGAGGTCCGGTTCGTCTCTATTGGCCGGTCGACCGGACCGGATCGCTTCGGGTGGTCGGACAGCTTCGCTATCGAGACGGCAGTTCGGGGACGTTCAACTCGGTGTTGTCGGCATCGTGAAGTACCATTGTGAAATATTCGAGACCTGTGGAAGGTTGTTCAGGGCGACATGACCGAAGTAACTATCAAGACGAGTTCAACCGAGCCGCTTGAGGAAGTCGATATTGAACTCCTCAGCGAAACCCTTGAGTACATTCGCCCGGCCCTTCAGGCTGACGGTGGAGATCTCGTGCTGCTCGGCGTCGAAGATGGTGTCGTCAATCTCCAGATGGTCGGTGCCTGCGGCGGATGCCCGATGTCGATGATGACCCTCAAGGCCGGTATCGAGCGCATCCTTCAGGACCGGGTCCCCGGGGTAGTTTCGGTAGAAGCAACCGCCTAGCGCTGATCGCGCACCTTCAACAAGGCGCCGTTTCAGCGTTCAAGTCCTTAAATGGCTATCTCCTGGTGGGCTGTTCGGGCTATCCGGTGTCGAGAAATTCGCTACGGCCGATTGGTTGGCCGTTGGTCCGGTAGAACGTTGGTTGGTGGCCGGTGCCGCGCAGGGTGAATGTGCCGGTGTGGATGAGTGTGTGGTGGTGGCGGCAGAGCAGGATCAGGTTGCCCGTTGAGGTTGGTCCGCCTTCCCACCAGGGGATGATGTGGTGGGCGTCGCACCATTGGGGTGGGCGGTCGCAGCCGGGGAAGGCGCAGTGGCGGTCTCTGGCGGTGATGGCGTCGCGCATTGGTTTGGTGACGAGTCGTAGCCGGCGGCCGATGTCGATGATTTCTGTTTTGGGGCCGAACACGATCCGTCGGAAGTCGCCGTCGCAGGCCAGCCGGTCGATGGTGTATTTGTCGAGGACGTCTTGTCCGATCTCGGCGAGGGTCGGGTAGTTGCCGGTGAGGGTTTCGGCGTTCACGTGGACGAGCAGGGTTGGGGTGGTCGGTCGTTCGCCGTCTGACACGACCAGATCGAACAGGGCGGTGGCTCGTCGTTGCGACGGGGTGGACGGTTCGCCCTCGACTGGAGCGGGGGTGGTAGCCCTGATCGCCTCGATGAGTTGGGCGCCCCGTTCCCGGTCGAACAGGCCGTCGAGTTTGACCATGTTCTCGAAGGTGCGTGACACGTACAGGTAGGAGGCGTTTCGTTGGTCGTCCAATGTTGGGTAGGACGGTTCAGGTGCGGCGGCTTGTTGCCAGTAGGCGGTGGCTTTGCGAAGATCGGCGACCCATTCGAGGGTCTCGGCAATGGCACACAGGTCTTGTTCGTCGGCGGCGAACTGGTCGGGAGCAGCTTGTTTGGCCGTGATCAACGTGCGGACCTGGTCGCTGCTCAGCCGGCCCAGTTCGGCCAGAAGGCGGGTCTGGGGCATCTCTTTTAACGCTCGCACTTCGGTTACCTGTCGCATTGCCTGGCCACCGGTGGTTCGGAATCGGTGCTTCAGGTAGGCGGTGGTCGACGTGTATCCGTCTGATGCGTATGACTGTCGTTCGTCGACGACGGCCAGTCGACGCCGGGCTTGGGCATGGAAGAGGTCACCGAGCGTGCGGAGGTGTTCGTAGCTCAACGTGAGCTCGTTGTTGTTGAAATCAACAACTACTTCGTCTTCGGCCCAGGCGAGGGCGGTGTTGGCGATGGCTAAGACATCGCTGCTCGCTCCGGGATCGTATCCTTCTTCAATATCGAACATATGTTCGATTATCGTCTAGGAATGCGAGTCCGTCAAGGGGTCTGTTTTGCGGCCGTTGTGAGTGATGCGGATCGCAGTCGGACCGTCAATTATGTCGGTGGCTGTTTCTCTGAACGGCGGTGGATACCTTCGGTGATCAGCCATCCGAGGGCGATGAACGGCACCAGGGGAAGGTTGTCGGCACTGCTCACTGCGACGTACACGTTGGAAATGACCATGCCCAACGGAGCGGCCGCCACGCTGAGCGCCAGTGAGGCGCCTCGCCTAGACCAGTGAGCAGAGAGGGCTGACGCAAGGAGGAGGTCCAGTGTTCCGATAGATGAAGTATCGGTCCCTAGTTGAACCGAGAAGTTCAGAACCTCGTTGACCCAATCCGTGGCGAGTCTGCCGCCGCTGGCGACCCAGATGATATCGATTGCCGAGAGCAATCCGAGTAGGAGCGCCATCGGAGCTGACCGGTCAGGCACCATTCTTCCGACGACGACACCGAGACAGACGGCGCTGACAGCTACTCCCACATCGACGAGGGGCCCCGATTCGGTGCTGATTCCTGTTGCTGTCACGACCAAGCCGGCAGCCAGACCGGCCGTGACGACAGATGTGGCAAGCCTGCGCAAGCTCCATGCACCCAAACCCATTAAGGCAGTGACTGCGAACGAGAAGCCGGGCATTGTCCCCATTCAAGCAAACCAGAAGAGCACGCTGGGCTCGTTCATCTGCGAATATTGGCAAAGGGCGCCCACGCAGAACGGCGAAACCACATGGACGCTGGCACACAGTGAAATGGGTCAAACGGTTTGGTATCGCCCTGTCGGGCCTTGCTGGGCTGGTCGTGGTGTGGGCCGCGGTTGGAGCGCTCGTCTATTCACCCGAGTACGTGGGACGAGTGTTGAGGTCTGGCCAATCTGAAGTGGGGGACTATCTCGACGGGTTCCCTCTGAGCCCTCTCTCAGCGTCGAAAGAACCTTTCGTTTTCACGGAAGCGCTAGAAGAAGAGCGAGTCAGTTCTGCTTTTCAGGAGATTCTGGGGGTGTCCGACTTCGATGCGTTCCTGGCTGACGCAGAGACCCAGGCATTCATCGTTATCAAGGACGACACAGTCCTCTACGAGCACTACTTCAACGGAGCAGAGCGTGACTCCATGATGACCTCATTCTCGGTGGCCAAGTCGTTCGACTCGGCCCTGATCGGTATCGCTATTGAAGAGGGCTTCATCGGTAGTGTCGAGGATCCCATCACTGAGTATCTACCCGAGCTGCTCGAACGTGACGCCGCTTTCGAGCGCATCAGGATCAAAGATTTGCTGCTCATGGCTTCGGGGCTCGAGTATCAAGAGCTGAGATGGTGGCTGCTCAACGGTGATGACCCTCTCACCACGTATTACCCGGACCAACGCGAAATATCGCTGACCAACACCAGGATCATTGACCCTCCCGGCCAGTACTTCCTCTATAACAAATACCACCCCCAACTCCTTGGCATCATCCTGGAACGGAC